>NZ_DAHVQP010000095.1:0-35852 GCF_027317685.1 Saccharomonospora sp. | reverse complement strand
CAGCGCGTTCGCGCTGCCCGCGGCCATCGTTCCACCCACGAGGGTGGCCAACACCAGCCAAGGCGACGGGATCTCGCGACCTGCCAGGAACATCGCGGGAATCGTGGTGACCAGCAGCAGCTCGATCACCCGCGGCTTGGCGAGCGCGGCGTACGCGCCGATGACCTCACGCAAACCTCGCCGGCCACCAGCTGGGGACTCGCCAGTGGGATGCACGGCGCTGGTGTGCTCACTGCGCCCATGCGCAGCGTTCACCAACGACATCTCGCTCCCTGTGCCTTGATTTCGCCTCAAGCGTCGACTGACGCGGTACCTTGACGGATCGTAGTAGAGCAGGACGTGAGAGCGCCCAGCGGCACCCACCCACGGGACCTACGTCACCCTTCGAGACACCCTCCGGCCCTCCTCGGCGATGTCACACCCCAACGCCGGTGATCACTGACCGACCCGCCCGCGTGGACTAGGCTCGTCACCAGATCGGCCGATATCCAGTCGTCGACTCTCATCGGACGCCGACCCCTGTCAGCCACTCGATGAGACGACGGGCACATCGGGTTCAGGATCGATTAAGATCGACTGTGACGGCCGACGCCGGGTAACCGGGTAAGTGAACTGCAAACATGTGAGACCTCAGGGAGTCAAGTTCAGTGTCGGAGATCGCCGCTACGGAGAACAACCCACTGTTGCGCCGGAACTATCCGGCCGACTGGACTGATCTGGACACCCGCGCAGTGGACACGATTCGCGTGCTGGCGGCCGATGCCGTCGAGCATTGCGGCAGCGGGCACCCCGGCACAGCCATGAGCTTGGCGCCGGTGGCGTACTCACTGTTCCAGCGCATCATGCGCCATGACCCCGCCGACCCGGAGTGGCCGGCCCGGGACCGGTTCATCCTCTCTGCCGGACACAGCAGCCTCACCCTGTACCTCCAGCTGTTCCTCGCCGGATACGGGCTGGAGATGGAGGACATCAAGCAGCTGCGCAAGTGGGGGTCGAAGACACCCGGGCACCCGGAGTACCGGCACACGCCGGGCGTCGAGACCACCACTGGCCCGCTGGGCCAGGGGCTCGCCAACGCCGTGGGTATGGCCATGGCCGCGCGCCGGGAGCGTGGACTGCTCGACCCCGACGCGCCTCGGGGGGAGAGCCCGTTCGACCACTACATCTATGTGATCGCCTCCGACGGTGACGTCCAGGAGGGTGTGACGGCCGAGGCGTCCTCCCTGGCGGGCAGGCAGGAGCTCGGCAACCTGATCGTCGTCTACGACGACAACAAGATCTCCATCGAGGACGACACCAACATCGCCTTCTCCGAGGACACCGCCAAGCGCTACGAGTCGTACGGCTGGCACGTCCAGGTCGTCGAGGGCGGCGAGGACGTCGTGGCCTTCGAACAGGCCATCGAGGCCGCGAAGGCCGAGACCACCCGGCCGTCGTTCATCGTGCTGCGCACCGTGATCGGCTATCCGGCGCCGAACAAGATGAACACCGGTAAGGCCCACGGCGCCGCGCTCGGTGCCGACGAGGTCGCCGCCGTCAAGAAGACCCTCGGCTTCGACCCCGAGGTCAGCTTCCACATCGACGACGAGGTGCTCGCCCACACCCGCAAGGTGGGAGAACGCGCCCGGGCCGCCCGCGAGCAGTGGCAGAAGGCCTTCGACGCGTGGGCCCAGGCCAACCCGGAACGGAAGGAACTCGCCGACCGGCTCCGGACCCGTTCCCTGCCCGTGGGCTGGGACGAGAAGCTCCCGAGCTGGGAGCCCGACGCGAAGGGCATCGCCACCCGCAAGGCGTCCGGCGAGGTCCTCAACGCCATCGGCGATGTGCTGCCGGAGCTGTGGGGTGGCTCCGCCGACCTGGCGGAAAGCAACAACACCATCATCAAGAACTCGGACTCGTTCGGGCCCGAGAGCGCGTCCACCGGCATGTTCACCGCCCACCCCTACGGCAGGAACCTGCACTTCGGGGTGCGCGAACACGCGATGGGCGCGATCCTCAACGGCATCGCGCTGCACGGAGGCACCCGTCCCTACGGCGCCACGTTCCTCATCTTCAGCGACTACATGCGGCCTTCCGTCCGCCTCGCGGCGCTGATGAAGGCCCCCGTGGTGTACGTGTGGACGCACGACTCGATCGGCCTGGGTGAGGACGGCCCCACCCACCAGCCGGTCGAGCAGCTGGCCTCGCTGCGCACGATTCCGGGGCTGAACGTCGTCCGGCCCGCCGACGCCAACGAGACCGCTGCGGCGTGGAAGGCGGCGTTGGAGGACATCCACGCCCCCACGGGCCTGGCGCTGACCCGGCAGAACGTCCCGGTGTTGGAGGGCACCAGCGCGGAAGGCGTCGCCAAGGGCGGCTACGTGCTGGCCGAGGCCTCCAACGGCTCCCCCGAGGTCGTGCTGATCGCCACGGGCTCGGAGGTGCAGATCGCGGTGGAGGCCCGCAAGGTACTCGAAGCCGACGGAGTGCCCACCAGCGTGGTGTCGATGCCGTGTGTCGAGTGGTTCGACCAGCAGGACCAGGAGTACCGCGACGCGGTCATCCCGCCGGCGGTGAAGGCCCGTGTCGCCGTCGAGGCGGGAACGGCCCAGCCTTGGTACCGGTTCGTGGGTGAGCAGGGCGAGATCATCTCGATCGAGCAGTTCGGCGCGTCGGCGGACTACAACACGTTGTTCGAGAAGTTCGGGTTCACCACCGAAGCCGTGGTGGAGGCCGCCCGTCGGTCGTTGGCGAAGAGCTGATCCCGAGCGCGGCACAGCAGCGAGATCGGCGGGTGGGGCGCCGGCCACAGCCACCGCGGCGGCGCCCCACCCGTAAGACAGTCGCAACGAAAAGAGGGATGACGTCATGAGCAACACCGACAGGCTGGCTCAGCTATCCGAGGCGGGCGTGTCGATCTGGCTCGACGACCTGTCACGCGACCGACTGCGGTCGGGCAACCTGGCAGAGCTGGTCCGCGACAAGCACGTCGTCGGAGTCACCACCAACCCGACGATCTTCGCCAACGCGTTGTCGCGCGGCGAGGAATACGACGAGCAGCTGCGAGAGCTGGCCGCACGCGGCGCGGACGTCCACGCCGCCGTGCGGGAGCTGACCACCAGCGACGTACGCGACGCCGCGGATCTCCTCCGTGACGTCTACACCGCCACGAACGGCCTGGACGGCCGTGTCTCGATCGAGGTGGACCCGGGACTGGCCCGGGACACCGAGAAGACCGTGGCCGAGGCCGCCGAGCTGTGGAGCGCGGTGGACCGACCCAACATCTTCGTCAAGATCCCCGCCACCGAGCAGGGCCTGCCCGCCATCACGAGGACGCTCGCGGCCGGTATCAGCGTCAACGTCACCCTGATCTTCTCGGTGGAGCGCTACCGCGCCGTGATCGACGCGTTCTTCGACGGGCTGGAGCAGGCGAAGGAGGCCGGACACGACCTGTCGAACATCCAGTCCGTGGCCTCGTTCTTCGTCTCCCGCGTGGACTCGGAGGTGGACAAGCGGCTGGAGGCCATCGGGACCGACGAGGCGCTGGCGCTGCGTGGTGAGGCCGCCATCGCCAACGCGCGTCTCGCCTACGCCGCCTACCAGGAGAAGTTCGCGAGTGACCGGTGGGCCGCCCTCAAGCAGGCGGGCGCGAATCCGCAGCGCCCGTTGTGGGCATCCACCGGGGTGAAGAACCCCGAGTACTCCGACACCCGCTATGTGGACGAGCTCGTGGTCGCCAACACGGTCAACACGATGCCGGAGAAGACCCTGGGGGCCGTGGCCGACCACGCGAACATCCACGGCGACACGGTGACGGGCACCGCTGAGCAGGCTCAGCAGGTGTTCGACCGGCTCGCCGCCGTCGGTATCGACGTCAGCGACGTGTTCCGCACGCTCGAGGACGAAGGCGTGGAGAAGTTCGACAAGTCGTGGGCGGAGCTGCTCGACACGGTCCGTGGCCAACTCGATGCGGTGAAGGTGCAGAGCTGATGGCGGAACACACGACAGTCGAGATCACCGATGCCGCCCTCGCCGAGTCGGCTCGTCCTCTGCTGGACACGCTCGTCTCCGATGGTGTGGCCTCGAAACTGACCGCGCAGGATGCCACGTTGTGGGGGCCCGAGGCCGAGGCCGAGGCGTCGATCCGGCTGGCGTGGACCACGCTGCACAAGAGCTCACGATCGTTGATCGGTGAGGTCGAGTCACTGCGCGCGGAACTGCGTTCGGAAGGTCTCGACCGCGTCGTCCTCGCCGGAATGGGCGGTTCGTCGCTCGCCCCCGAGGTCATCACCTCCACCGAGGGGGTGGCGTTGACGGTGCTGGACACCACCGACCCCGGCCAGGTCGCCGACGCCCTCGCCGGTGATCTGGAACGCACGGTGCTCGTGGTGTCGTCGAAGTCGGGCACCACCGTGGAAACCGACAGCCACCGGCGCATCTTCGCCAAGGCGTTCGCCGACGCCGGGATCGACGCGGCCAGCAGGATGGTCGTCGTCACCGATCCCGGCTCGCCGCTGGCCGAACTGGCCTCCGCCGAGGGCTACCGCAAGGTCTTCCTCGCCGACCCCCAGGTGGGTGGCCGCTATTCGGCGCTGTCCGCGTTCGGTCTCGTGCCCGCGGGGCTGGCCGGCGCGGACGTGGCACGCCTGCTCGACCAGGCCGCGGGGGTGGCGGAGCAACTGTCGGCCGATTCCTCGGACAACCCCGCGCTGCGTCTGGCGGCCGCGCTCGGCGCGGCGCACTCGGGCGGCGCCGAGAAGGTGGTGCTCGCCGACACTGGTTCCGGCATCACCGGGTTCGGTGACTGGGCTGAGCAGCTCATCGCCGAGTCCACCGGTAAGCAAGGCACCGGGCTGCTGCCCGTGGTCGTCGAGAGCCCGGACGCCCCGGGCTTCGCCGACGCGGGTTCCGATGCCACTCCCGTGGCAGTGGGTCCGGCGACCGAGGCCGCCGCTGTCGCCACCACAGGGCCCCTCGGCGCGCAATTCCTGTTGTGGGAGTACGCGGTCGCGGTGGTGGGCAAGCTCCTGCGGATCAACCCGTTCGACCAGCCCGACGTCGAGGCCGCGAAAAAAGCGGCGAGGGCACTGCTGGACAACCCACAGGCACTGACCACCACCGAAGGACCGTCGGCTGTGATCGGTCCCGTCGAGGTGTACGGGCCGGTGGGCGAGGCGGCGAAGGAAACGCTCACGGAGGTGCTGCGCGAGTTCGTCGACGGGGTCGCCGATGGCGGCTACATCGCGGTGCAGGCGTACCTCGACCGGCTCGACGACGCCTCCGCCACTCTCCTGCGCAGCGAGCTCGCCCGCCGAACGGGCAAACAGGCGACCTTCGGGTGGGGCCCACGTTTCCTGCACTCCACAGGCCAGTACCACAAGGGCGGCCACCCGAACGGAAGCTTCCTTCAGATCACGGGGGCGGTCGAGGAGGACGTGCCCGTCCCCGACCGCCCCTACACCCTGGGCAAGCTGCAGTTCGCCCAAGCGTTGGGAGACGGACAGGTGTTGGCCGAGTCGGGCAGGCCTGTGCTGCGACTGCACCTGACCGATCGGGCGGCCGGCCTGGCCGACGTCGTCCGAGCCGTACAGGAGCTCAGTCCATGAAGAAAGGTTGGACCAACCCGCTGCGCGACCCGCGCGACAAGCGACTACCGAGGATCGCCGGGCCGGCGAGCCTGGTGATCTTCGGTGTCACCGGGGACCTGTCGCGGAAGAAGCTCATGCCCGCGATCTACGACCTCGCCAACCGGGGGCTGCTGCCGGCGGGATTCTCCCTGATCGGGTTCGCCCGCCGGGAGTGGGAGCATCAGGACTTCGGCCAGCAGGTCCACGACGCGGTGGCCGAGTACGCGCGGACACCGTTTCGGGAATCGGTGTGGAACAGGCTGGCCGAAGGCATCCGGTTCGTGCAGGGGTCGTTCGACGACGACGAGGCGTTCGACGAGCTTGCCGAGACGGTCCGGATCATGGCCGAGGAACGTGGCACGGGCGGCAACACGGCGTTCTACCTCTCGATTCCGCCCTGGGCGTTCCCGGTGGTGACGAAGCAGCTCGCCCGTTGCGGGCTGGCCCAGGCTTCCGAAGGCGTGTGGCGTCGGGTCGTGGTGGAGAAACCGTTCGGACACGATCTGGAAAGCGCCAGGGAACTGAACGCCATCGTCAACGACGTCTTCCCCGAGGACTCGGTGTTCCGCATCGACCATTACCTCGGCAAGGAGACGGTGCAGAACATCCTGGCGTTGCGGTTCGCCAACCAGCTGTTCGAGCCGATCTGGAACGCCCACTACGTCGACCACGTGCAGATCACGATGGCCGAGGACATCGGTATCGGCGGGCGGGCAGGCTACTACGAGGGCATCGGCGCGGCGCGGGACGTCATCCAGAACCACCTGCTGCAACTGCTCGCGTTGACCGCGATGGAGGAGCCCGGGTCGTTCCACCCGAAGGCGCTGCGAGCCGAGAAGGTCAAGGTGCTGAGTGCGACCACGCCCGTGGGGCCGTTCGACGAGACCACGGCGCGTGGCCAGTACACCGGCGGCTGGCAGGGCGGCAAGAAGGTGTTCGGGCTGCACCAGGAGCAAGGCTTTTCGAAGGACTCCACCACCGAGACCTACGCGGCCGTGACCCTGGCGGTGCGCAACCGCCGGTGGGCGGGTGTCCCGTTCTATCTGCGCACGGGCAAACGGCTGGGCCGCAGGGTCACCGAGGTGGCGGTGGTCTTCAAACGGGCACCGCACCTGCCGTTCGACTCGACCTCGACCGAAGAGCTCGGTGAGAACGCTCTGGTGATCCGAGTGCAGCCGGACGAGGGCGTGACGCTGCGTTTCGGCTCCAAGGTGCCGGGCACCACGATGGAGGTCCGCGACGTCACGATGGACTTCGGCTACGGGCACGCGTTCACCGAGAGCTCTCCGGAGGCCTACGAGCGACTGATCCTCGATGTGTTGTTGGGGGAACCGTCGCTCTTCCCGGGGAACGAGGAGGTCGAGCTGTCCTGGAAGATCCTCGATCCCATCCTGGAGCACTGGGCCAAGCTGGGCCCGCCGGAGCCGTACGAGCCGGGTTCGTGGGGGCCGCCGTCGGCGGAGGCGATGTTGGAACGCACAGGCCGCCACTGGAGGCGTCCGTGACCGAGGATGGCCTGCCGGACATGGACGCCGACCGGGCGCGGGCGTCCCGCACAACACTGGAGGCGTCCGTGACCGAGGATGGCCTGCCGGGAGCGGACCAACACAGGAGACTCCGATGATTATCGATCTGCCCTCGACCACGACGTCGCAATTGAACAAGAAGCTCGTCGAGATTCGCGAGCGAGGCGGCGCGGTGGCGTTGGGCCGGGTGCTGACCCTGGTGATCGCCGCGGAGGACGACGAGCAGCTCGAGGACGCCATCGACGCCGCCAATGAGGCCAGCCGCGAGCATCCTTCGCGGGTGATCGTCGTGGCGAAGGGGACGCGTAGGGCTGCGCCCCGGATAGACGGCCAGATCCGGGTCGGTGGCGACGCGGGGGCCAGTGACGTCATCGTGCTTCGGTTGTACGGCCCGTTGGCGAATCAGGGGCGCAGCGCGGTGATACCGCTGCTGTTGCCGGACACCCCGACGGTCACGTGGTGGCCGGGTAAGGGGCCGAAGGCACCGGCGCAGGACCAACTCGGCCAACTCGCGCAACGCCGTATCACCGATGCGGCCGCCGAGACTAATCCGATCCGAGCACTGGTGAGCCGCAGTAAGACCTATGTAGACGGAGACACGGATCTGGCGTGGACGCGGCTGACCAACTGGCGGGCCCAGTTGGTGGCCGCGCTCGACCTGCCGCCGTACGAGCCGATCACCGGTGCGTCGGTGACGGGCGAGGCCGATTCACCTTCCACCGAACTACTCGCGGGGTGGCTCGCCGAATACTTGAGCGTTCCGGTGAAGCGGGTCAAAACCACGGAGGCGCAAGGCATCGTGGCGGTGCGAATCGACCGGCCTTCCGGGCCCATCGAACTGCACCGGCCCGACGGCAAGACCGGCACGCTGACCCAGCCGGGTCAGCCGACTCGGCGGATCGCGCTGCACCGTAGGGACAATCGTGACTGTCTCATCGAGGAACTGCGCAGGCTCGATCCCGACGAAATCTACGAGGCTGCGCTTCGCGGGTTGACCAAGCTTTCACCCGGACGCAAACCGGCCCGGGGAAGCGACCGTAGCACCACCGCGTCGAAGAAAACCCGGGAAACGACCACGAAGTCCACGGCTACGAAGAAAAAACCGGAGGCGTAGGCATGAGCACGGATCCCACTGTCGTCGTCCACCCCGACCAAGAGGTGCTCGCCGCGGCCGGCGCCACCCGGTTGGTGTCGGCACTGGCCGACATCCAGGCTCGCAAGGGCTCGGCCTCGGTCGTCCTGACCGGTGGGGGTATCGGCATCGCCGTACTCGACCAGGTACGCCGTAGTCCCGCGAGGGATGCCGTGGACTGGTCGCAGCTGGACATCTACTGGGGTGACGAGCGGTTCGTCCCGGCGGACGACGACGAACGTAACGAGAAGCAGGCACGGCAGGCGTTGTTGGACCACGTGCCGGTGGACGAGAGCCGTGTCCACGCGATGGCCGCCTCGGACGGCGAGTTCGGTGATGACCCGGACGCCGCGGCGGCGGGTTACGCCGAGACGCTCGCGGCAGCCGCCCGTTCGTCGAGCACGGCCACCGGCGCCGCCGAGGTCCCCGCGTTCGACATCCTGCTACTGGGGCTCGGTGGTGAGGGACACACCGCGTCGATCTTCCCGTTCTCCCCCGCCGCGTCCGAGAAGCGTTCCTCGGTGGTGGCCGTGCGGGACTGCCCGAAGCCACCTCCCACTCGCCTGTCACTGACTTTCCCCGCCATTCGCTCCGCGGAGGAAGTGTGGCTGCTCACCTCGGGCGAAGCCAAAGCAGAAGCCGTGTCACTGGCCCTCGCCGGCGCCGACGAGGTGAGCATTCCCGCGGCGGGAGCACGCGGTAAGCAGCGCACTGTGTGGCTGATCGACCAAGCCGCGGCGTCGAAGGCCCAGGTCACACGACGCTGACCCATGTGTCTCGCGCCATAGCACAGAACGCCGTTCGTGGTTTTGTTGCAAGCGCACATGCCTCAGGGGTTGCTTTTGTAGCCGCTGCACCAGAAACCTCTCTGTGTCGAGTCCACGAGACGAGAGGTCGTAACCCATGACCACACAGGGAATATCCCTAACCGGGGTCCCGGTCAGCGGTTCTGGCGCGGGGGCAACGGATCCGCCGCGGCAGCGCACCGCGGGCCTGGCCGGTTTGTCGAGGGTGTTCTCGAAACATCCGGCCCTCACCGGTATCGCGACGGACCTGGCTTTCGTCGTCATCGCGGTGCTGGACGTGTGGCTGGTGATTCCACCGGAAGCGCCGCCGTACTCCGTGTATCTGTCCGCGGCCAGTTGTGTGGCGTTACTGTTGCGTCGACGGCTGCCGTTCACAGCGGTCGTGCTCGCCGTTCCCGGTTTCTTCGCGGGCTGGGCGCAGTTGGCCGCCATGTTCGCGCTGGGGTACCTCGCACGCCGCAAACCATTCCACTGGCACATGTGGGTCGGGGCGGGCTTGGTGTGGCTGTGCCGGTTCATCCTCTGGCCGCTGGCCGACTTCGTCGACCTCACCTGGCGCATGCACATCCTCGACGCCATCTACGGGGTGATCGTGGCCGGCATGCCGGTGGCGATCGGTCTGCTCATCGAAGCGAGGGCGGAGCTCTCCGCGCGGCTGGCGGAACTCGCGGAGAGCCGCGACCGGGAACGGCAGCTCCACGCGCAAGCAGTCAGGGCCGAGGAACGGGCCCGACTGGCGAGAGAGATGCACGACGTGGTGTCCCACGACATCACACTCATCGCCATGCAGGCGGGCGTGCTGTCCGCTGCGAACACCCCCCCGGAGGCCAAGAAGACGGCCGACACGATCCGCACTCTCAGCACCCGCACCTTGGAAGAGCTACGAGGGCTGGTGGGCGTGCTGCGATCGGGTTCGGACACGGTCGTCCAAGCGGACCTGCGTAACCTCGATGACCTCGTACATCACGCCGGTGTGCCGGTGAGACTGTCGGTGGAGAACCTGCCGAGCTCCCTGCCACCTCAGGTCTCGGCAGCGGCCTACCGCACGGTGCAGGAGGCGTTGACCAACGTCCGCAAGCACGCGCCGGGCGCCACCGCGTTCGTGCACGTGTCCGCGACCTGTGACGAGGTGTTCGTGGAAGTGCGCAACGACCGTCCCCGCTCCCGTCGTAACCACGCGCTGCCCTCCGGCGGTGGCTACGGACTGGCGGGGCTCGCCGAACGCGCGAAGTTACTGGGAGGCACGTTCGAAACCGAATGCACCGACGACGGCGGATTCCGAATACGAGCCCGCTACCCGTTCGGTTGACCGCGAAGGCCGCTTTTCCTGTGCAAGTGAAGGCCACCTTTCCCTGCGGCTGGCGCAGGAAAGGTGGCCTTCGCGGTAGGTACTTTTGTTGTTGTTCCAGCCCGGCTGTCGTTACGAAGACCAGATCAGCCTTCGCGACGGCGGCGCAGCCGTTCAAGTGCCTCGGCGAGGATGGCCTCACCGTCGGCGTCGCTTCGGCGTTCCTTCACATACGCCAGATGCGACTTGTACGGCTCCGTGCGGGGAGCCGCGGGAGGGTTCTCCTGATCCCTTCCCGCGGGCAAACCGCAGCGCGGGCAATCCCACTCGTCCGGAGTCTCCGCGTCCATCGCGAACGACGGACGCGACTCGTGCCCGTTGGCGCACCAATAGGAGACCCGGCGACGCGGAGCAGCCTCCCCACGCTCCGACTCGCCGGACGGGCCCGCTCCGATCCGCGTGCCTCGAATCGCGTTACCGCCAACCATGAATCGTCACCCCACCAGAAAGTTGACGCACGCTCCTCGCACGCCAACGCCGATCAGAGTTTCACCAGCAGACCGAGCCCGACGATGGCGATCACCCACACAGCCCCGATTCCGAGCGTGATGCGGTCGAGGTTCTTCTCGGCCACGCTCGACCCGGAAAGGCTCGACTGCATACCGCCACCGAACAGGGACGACAGCCCGCCGCCGCGACCACGGTGCAGCAGCACCGCGATGATCAGCAGCACGCTGGAGACGATCAACAAAATTTGCAGGAACAGTTCCATTGTCATCCTCTGTGTACTGCGGGTGGCGGGGACACCAAGAGTAGCGCAATCCGCGCCGGTGTCACGGCAGTGGGCCACCCGCTGCGAGGGCACACAGTTTCGCGAACTCCTCGCCGTCCAGGCTGGCGCCACCCACGAGCGCTCCGTCGACGTTGTCACATTTGACGAGGTCGGCCACGTTGTTCGACTTCACCGAGCCGCCGTAGAGCACCCGCACCTGCTGGGCGAGGTCGGCGCCGTACTTGTCGGCCAACGCCGCCCGCAACGCGGCACAGACCTCCTCGGCGTCGGCCGGTGTGGCGACACGGCCCGTGCCGATGGCCCACACGGGCTCGTAGGCCACCACCACGTTGCCCACCTGCTCGGTCTTGAGACCCTTCAGCGCCGCGATGAGTTGTGACGTGGTGTGTTCGATATGCCCGCCGGCCTCCCGGATCTCCAGCTGCTCACCGACACACACGATCGGCAACAAGCCGTGTTTGAGGGCGGCGCGGACCTTCTTATTCACGAGCTCGTCAGTCTCACCGTGGTACTCACGCCGTTCGGAATGGCCGACCACCACATAGGTACAGCCCAGCTTGGCGAGCATCGGAGCGGACACTTCGCCGGTGTAGGCCCCGGAGTCGTGCGGCGACACGTCCTGCGCCCCGTAGGTGAGCAGGAGCTTGTCGCCGTCGACCAGTGTCTGCACGCTACGGATGTCGGTGAACGGCGGGAGCACCGTCACGTCGACCTTCGCGTAGTACTTCTCCGGCAACGAGAACGCGATCTTCTGAACCAGGGCGATGGCCTCGAGGTGGTTCAGGTTCATCTTCCAGTTGCCTGCGATCAGCGGCTTGCGGGCCATCACTGCTCCTCACCCAGCACGGCGACGCCGGGCAGATCCTTGCCCTCCAGGTACTCCAGCGAGGCCCCGCCCCCGGTGGAGATGTGTGAGAAACCGTCCTCGGGAAGCCCGAGCTGACGCACGGCAGCGGCCGAGTCACCGCCGCCGACGACGCTGAACGCCTCCGAGTCGGCGATCGCCGTCGCGACCGCCCGAGTGCCCTCGGCGAACGGCGCCATCTCGAACACACCCATGGGGCCGTTCCAGAACAGTGTGCGCGCGTCTCGAACGACCGCTCCGAACGCGGCCGCGGTCTCGGGACCGACGTCCAGGCCCATCCAGCCGTCCTCGATGCCGGTGACGGACACGGTGCGCGTGGCGGCGTCGGCGGAGAAAGCGTCGGCCACCACGACGTCCGTGGGTAGCACCAGCTTGTCCCCCGCATCGGCCAGCAACCGCTTGCAGGTGTCCACCATGTCGGTCTCCAGCAGCGAGGAACCAACACCGTGTCCCTGGGCGGCGAGGAACGTGAAGCACATGCCACCGCCGACGAGCAGCCGGTCGACCTTCGGCAACAACGCCTCGATGACGGCGAGTTTGTCCGACACCTTCGAGCCGCCGAGCACCACCGCGTAAGGCCGCTGAGGGTCGCCGGTCAGCGTCTTCAGCACATCCAGCTCGGCGAGCACGAGCCCTCCCGCGTACGCGGGCAGCACACGCGCGACGTCGTAGACCGACGCCTGCTTGCGATGGACCACGCCGAAGCCGTCGGACACGAACGCGCCGTTCTCGCCGGTCAGCTCGGCCAGTTCCCGGGCCAGCTGCGCCCGCTCCGACTCGGACTTGCTGGTCTCCCTCGGGTCGAACCGCACGTTCTCCAACAGCACGACGTCACCGTCGCTCAATGAGGAGACCGCGGTCTTCGCCTGCTCACCCACCACGTCGCCGGCAAACCGCACCTCGGTGCCGAGCAGTTCACCGAGCCGGGTGGCCACGGGACGCAAGGAATACGCCGGGTCGGGCGCGCCCTTGGGCCGACCGAGGTGAGCCGTCACGATCACGCGGGCCCCCGCCTCCGTCAACGCGCGCACGGTGGGCAGCGCGGCACGGACCCGCCCGTCGTCTGTGATCTTCTCTCCGTCGAAGGGGACGTTGAGGTCGGCGCGCACGAGCACGCGCCGACCGGAAACGCCCTCGCCGAGTAGATCGTCGAGAGTCTTCACTGCCATGTCGTTCAGGACAGCTTCGAGCCGACGAGCTTCACCAGGTCCGCGAGGCGGCTTGAGTAGCCCCACTCGTTGTCGTACCAGCCGACGACCTTCACCTGGTTACCAATGGCCTTGGTCAAAGGTGCGTCGTAGATGCACGACGCGGGGTCGGTGACGATGTCGGCGGACACGATGGGCTCCTCGCTGTACCGCAGGACGCCCTTCAGCGGCCCCTCGGCGGCGGCCTTGTAGGCGGCGTTGATGTCGTCCACCGACGCGCTCTTCGACAGCGTCACGGTCAGGTCGGTGGTGGAGCCGGTGGGCACCGGCACCCGCAGCGCGTAGCCGTCGAGCTTGCCGTTCAGCTCGGGCAGCACCAGGCCGATGGCCTTGGCGGCGCCGGTGGAGGTCGGCACGATGTTCAGCGCGGCAGCGCGGGCCCGACGCAGGTCCTTGTGCGGCCCGTCCTGCAGGTTCTGGTCCTGCGTGTAGGCGTGGATGGTGGTCATCAGGCCCTGCTCGACGCCGAACTCGTCGTGCAGCACCTTCGCCAGCGGCGCGAGGCAGTTCGTGGTGCACGAGGCGTTCGAGATGATGTTCTGCGAGCCGTCGTAGGCCGAGTCGTTGACCCCGAGGACGACGGTGAGGTCCTCTCCCTTGGCCGGCGCGGAGATGATGACCTTCTTGGCCCCGCCGTCGAGGTGGGCCTTGGCGTCGTCGGCCTTGGTGAAGAAACCGGTGGACTCGACGACGACGTCCACACCGAGGTCACCCCAGGGGAGCTTGGCGGGATCACGCTCGGCCAGAGCCTTGATCGTCTTGCCGCCGACGACAATGCCCTCGTCGCTGACGCTGACCTCTTCGCTCAACGGACCCAGGACACTGTCGTACTTGAGCAGATGCGCCATCGTCGCGACGTCACCGAGGTCGTTGAAGGCGACGATCTCGATGTCGTGACCGCTGGCCTGCACGGCACGGAAAAAGTTGCGGCCGATACGGCCGAAGCCGTTAACGCCTACGCGAACCGTCACTGCTCTACTCTCCTCGGGGTTCGGCCCGGCATAACCGGGCTGACACTTGTTCGGGTTCACCAGCCACCCTAGCGTGCTGGCCAGCGGGTATACGAATACCCCGACCCGAGACCTGGTTCACTTCCGCCCAAGGAACAAATCGATTAAGAAAGGCGATTCACATCGCCCTTATCAGCGTGTCCGCTTGTGGAAATCGTCGCGTGGGCGAAAACCGTTCTTTCCCTTCGGCCCCTTTGCCCCCTTTTCGACGGCGCCCGGTCGTGTGCCGCCGAAGGTGTCGTCACGTGGTCGGGGGTCGACCTACCGCCACCTACGACCGTGCCGTGGGCGGGGTGTCCACATCACCGCGCCAGCCACCTGTCTCGTGCCCGCGACCCTCGATGAACTCCTTGAACCGCCGCAGGTCGTTGTTGACCCGTCTTCCCAAAAGGCCGGCCTTGTCGGCCACCTGCTCCAGGAAACCGTCCGGGTCGATGTCCATCTGCGCCGTGACCCGAGTGCGGTTCGGTTCGAGCCGGTGGAACGTGATCACACCGGCGTGCCGCGGCCCGGAATCCGAAGACCACGCGACACGTTCGTCGGGGTGTTGCTCGGTGATCGTCGCGTCGAACTCACGCGTGACGCCTCCCACCCGGGTCACCCAGTGGGTGTGAGTGTCGTCCAATTGCCGGACTTCCTCGACGCCCTCCATGAATTCCGGGAAAGACTCGAACTGGGTCCACTGGTTGTACGCGGTGGACAGCGGAACGTCCACGTCGACTGCTTTCATCACCGTGCTCACGAAAATCCCCTCCTTCGGGTGTGGTCGGTGACGCCGAATGCCGGCGCGTATCAGCAGTGCGCGCCTCGGGTACCCGATCACCTATGACGCACACATCCCAGCCGGACACCGCCACAGTGCGCGCCGTGGGAAAACTCACCGAGGCACTGGAAGTGGTGGAGGAAGCACGCGGGCACCTCTACGCATTCCATCGGCTCACCGGAACCGCCGACTTCACCGTCGAGGAAGCCATCGGCATGCTCCGCGACGCCGGACATCACGACCTCGCCTCGCGACTGGACCGGGAACTGTTGGGACGCAACGTGCTGCCGGGTCGATGGACCTACCAGGTCGTGGAGGACTACGAGGACACCTACTACAGCGTGTTCCACCGGTTCGCCGCGCAGGCACGCGCGCTCACCCCGGGGCAACGGCACGCGTACGAGGCCATGCTCAAACGCACCCGACGAACCCGTAGCGAGCCGGGACACGAGCCCGAACCCGGCGATGTGCCCGATCCGGATGGGCCCATGCCGTCGACCGCGACGTCGTGAGCCGTGCCGAGGTGGGCCGCATGGTGGTCGACAGGCTGGTCGGTGTCCGGGGCGGGACCGTGCCTCACGTACCGGCCACCGAATCCGGGCCTCCCTTCGGAGGAGAGCGAAATCGCCTTCCGAAAAGACCCTCGCAAGCACACCGGACCTAGGGACACAGGGCGTGCAGACGTTCTTGCCGTATCCCGAATTCGCCGCGACGGCCCACGTACTGGACAGGCGGCGTCTGGGCAAACAGCGGGTCGAGGCGCTGCAGATCCTGCGGGCCCTCACCATGCCGGGACACGGCTGGCGCCGCCATCCCGCGGTGCGCATGTGGGCGGGGTACGAGGAGGCGCTCACCCGTTACGGCCTGACCATGTGTGAACTATGGCGTGCGCAGGGCAGACCGGACACGTGCGCGACGAAGATCGTGGCCGACCTGGCCTCGACTCTCGGTGTCACCACCGTGCGTGATCAGGCGAGGTTGGCCGCCGAGCACGACCTCCCACCGTGGCTGGGCGACGAGGAGTTCCATCGCAGCCACCGTTCCGCGCTCGTCCGCAAGGACCCGGAGCACTACCGGCCGTTCTTCCCCGACGTGTCGGACGACCTACCATACGTGTGGCCGTCCTCCGACCGACCACAACTCACCGACCCGGGCCCGGACGAAACGTAGCAGCGGCCCCGCGGGTCCTCCCCCGGCAAGAGAGAACAGTTCCGCTACCCGCCCCGGAAACGACGGTGACCGAGGTGCGGCCGCCGGCCCCGAAAAGCAGAGCTACCCACTGGGCCCCGGAGTTCGTCGGATCGTGCGCAGCGGAGGACGTTCCCGTACGGCGAGGTCGTTCACCACCAACTCCCGTCCCACCCCCTCGTTGCTCTCACTGCGGCAGAACTGTGCGAGCAACGTCGACGGCGGTTCCTTCGCCACCAGGCGACCGCTGCGGTCGAGCCGGTCCATGACCGTCAACATGATCTGCCCCGCCATCTGCCCCAGCGCGTGCGTGTTCTGGTGCCGGTGAGTACGCATACCGAGATCGACCTGTGCAAGCGACTCCAAACCCCGCCATCGCAACAGGTCGATCAAGTGCGCCACCTCCACCCCGTAGTGGGTGACGAAGGGGATGCTCTCCAACACCTCGCGCCGACCCGCGTACTCCCCGGCCAAAGGCTGCACGAACCCGGCGAGGTCGGGCCAATACATGTTCAACAGTGGACGCGCCACCAACTCCGTGACCCGCCCACCACCATCGGCATCGATGCGGGAACCGTTGACCAACGGCCGGTGATAGAACCCCTTCACGTAGTCCACGCCGGAATCAGTCAGCAGTGGGCCGAGCAAGCCGATCACATACCACTCGGTGAAGTCGTAGAGATCACCATCCACGAACACCACGAAGTCGCCGGTGGTGGCGGCGAGGCCTTTCCACAGCGCCTCGCCCTTGCCGTGCATACCCGGCAACGGCCGCAACACGGTGTCCTGCGCCACCACCCTGGCCCCGGCCTCGGCCGCCACCCTCGCCGTATCGTCGCGGGAACGCGAGTTGACGACCAACACGTCGTCGACGAGCGAGGTTTCCTCCATCAATGCCGTACGGATCGTCCGCACGATCTGACCCACCGTCTGCTCCTCATCGCGCGCCGGGATGATGACGGTGACCGTGCGCTCACCCTTGACGGCGGCCAGTTCGGCGGCCGTCCAGTCGGTGGCGCGGGCTGACCTGTGCCGCAGCCAGGAGCGAACCCGTGAGGAGAGACCAAGGTCGGCGTTATCGGTGCCCAGACAAGTCCTTGTCGTGTCCACGAGGTCCCCTTTCGTCCGAGAGCGGCCGGTCGACCTCCGCTGACGCTCCAGCCGTCACGTTGCGGGCCACCGGGCGGCTGCAACAACCAGGCGACACCCTGACCTCTACACCCGAATGGACGTAACGCCGTCGGTTCACACCTCGAACGGGAGAACAAAACAAATTGCTCCCTGCCCGCCGCACAGCGACGGCAACAGGGAGCAACGATCCGGCGAGACCGGCTTACAGACTCTCTTCGAACATCTCCGGGGTGACAGCGGACTCGGTGTCGGGCACGCCGAGCTCCTTGGCGCGTTTGTCGGCCAGCGCCAGCAGTCGCCGGATACGCCCCGCGACGGCGTCTTTGGTCATCGGCGGGTCCGCCAACTGCCCCAACTCCTCCAGCGAGGCCTGCCGGTTGGACAAGCGCAGCTTGCCCGCGGCGAGCAGGTGATCGGGTGCCGTGTCGCCGAGAATCTCCATGGCGCGCTCCACCCGCGCCGCGGCCGCCACAGCCGCGCGCGCCGAACGCCGCAAGTTGGCGTCGTCGAAATTCGCCAACCGGTTCGCGGTGGCCCGCACCTCCCGCCGAAGCCGCCGCTCCTCCCACGCCAACACGCTCGAATGCGCGCCGAGCCGAGTCAACAACGCCCCGATGGCGTCACCGTCACGCACCACCACCCGGTCAGCGCCCCGCACCTCACGCGACTTGGCCTGAATACCCATGCGACGGGCCGCACCCACCAAAGCCAACGCCGCCTCCGGTCCCGGACACGTCACTTCCAGCGACGACGAACGGCCCGGCTCGGTCAGGGAACCGTGAGCCAGAAACGCCCCGCGCCACGCGGCCTCCGCATCGGCCACCCCACCGGAGACCACGGCGGCGGGCAGCCCTCGAACAGGACGGCCCCGCTGGTCGATGAGCCCGGTCTGCCGCGCCAGTCCCTCACCGTCCTTGACCACGCGGATGACGTAACGAGTGCCCTTGCGTAGTCCGCCCGAGGTGATGACGTGCACCTCGGGAACGTGGCCGTACAGCTCGTGGATCTCCTTACGGAGCCTACGAGCCACGGACCCGGTGTCGAGCTCGGCTTCGACGACGACCCTTCCCGCGACGATGTGCAGGCCGCCCGCGAACCGCAGCAGCGCCGACACCTCCGACCGGCGCGGGCCGACCTTGGTGATCTCCAAACGGCTGAGCTCGTCCTTGACCGCCGCCGTCATCGCCATCTACTGCCCCTCCTCCACGCTCTCGGACAGACCGAGAGCCTCTCGCACACAACCCGCCAAGGCATCCGGATCATGTCGGTCCGCCCTACCCCGGGCAGCGACCGAAGCCAGATGCGCACGCCCACCCAGAGAATCGGCCGCACGACGCAATCGCACGGGGGTGGGCACGGAGTCACGGTCGGCGATCACCGCGTCCACCTTGAGCTGGGGAGCGTGTTCGAAGAGTACGTGCAGGTGCTGTTCCGGTGAGAACCCTGCCGTCTCCCCCGGTTGTGGCATGAGGTTGAGGATCACGACCTTCGTCGCGTTCGTGTTCACGAGCGCGTCGTGCAGGTCGGGCACCAGCAGATGCGGCAGCACGCTCGTGAACCACGAACCGGGACCGAGGAAAACAGCGTCGGCGTTCAACACCGCGTCCACCGCGTCCGCACACGCGACCGGAGGCTGGTGAGGGCGGCCCGGGTTGTGCAAGCTGATCCGCCGCACCTGGCCGGGAGTGGTGGCGACGGCGACCTGACCCCGGATACGGCTGACGGCCTCGCCGTTCTCCAAGCCCGTGACCTCGGCCTCGATCTCCAGCGGCTCGACCGACATCGGCAGCACCCGCCCACTGATACCCAGCAGCCGAGCGGCCTCGTCCAGGCCCGCCACGGGGTCACCGAGCACCTCGAACAGGCCGGCCAGCAGCAGATTACCGACCGCGTGCCCGGTGAGAGCCCCGGTGCCACCGAAACGATGCTGGAACACCTCGGCCCACAGCGTGCCACCGTCCTCCGCGGCCGCCAGAGCGGCCAGCGCTTGTCGAAGGTCTCCGGGCGGCAACAGGCCCAACTCCTGGCGGAGCCGTCCTGACGACCCTCCGTCATCGGCGACGGTGACGACCGCGGTCACGTCCGAGGTGAGCCGTCGCAACGCCGACAACGTCGCATGCAGCCCATGCCCACCACCGAGTGCGACGGCACGCATCCTCGGTCTCACTCCCTGCCCAGGTCCCGGTGCACCACCTTGACCGCCATGCCGTCCTCCTTGGAAAGCCGGTTCGCCAGCTCCTCGGAGATGGCGACACTGCGATGCTTGCCTCCGGTACAGCCCACGGCCAGGGTGAGATAACGCTTGCCTTCTCGCTTGTACCCGGCACCCACCAGACGCAGCAACTCGTGGTACTGCTGCAGAAACTCCTCGGCACCCTCCTGACCCAACACGTAGTTGCGCACGTCGCCGTCGAGGCCGCTCTGGTCCCGCAGCTCGGGAATCCAGAACGGATTGGGCAGGAAACGCACGTCCATCACCAGGTCGGAGTCCATCGGCAGACCGTACTTGTAGCCGAAGGACAGCACCGTGACCCGGGTCTGGGTGCTCGACTCGGTGCCGAACGCGTCCTCGATCTTGGCGCGAAGGTCGTGGACCGACAGCGCCGACGTGTCGAGGATCAGATCGGCTTCCTCCCGCAGGGTCGCCAACAACTCCCGCTCAGCGGCGATGCCGTCGACCAGCCTTCCGTCACCCTGCATGGGGTGACCGCGACGCACCTGGTCGAAGCGGCGGATCAGCACCGAGTCCGTGGCCTCTAAGAACAGCACCCGGGGCTTGTAGCCTCGCGCGTCGAGATCCTTAATGATCGAGGAGAGGTCGTCGGTGAAGGCGCGCGACCGCACGTCCATCACGACCGCCACCTTGGTGATCACGCCTCGCGCCTGAGCCCCGAGCTCCACCATCGTGGAGATCAGCTCGGGCGGAAGGTTGTCCACCACGAACCAGCCCAGATCCTCCAGGCACTTGGCGGCGGTGCTGCGGCCGGCGCCGGACAAGCCGGTGACGACCGCCACCTCCATGCCGGAGCTCCTGGCACTCGACCCTCCGGATTTTCCGATGTTGCCCTCGGTCACGTCTGCGACTCCCCTCTGCTGTCGTTCCGGCCCCCTGCGAGCGCGGCATGCACCGCCTCGGCTGTGCGGGTGCCGAAGCCCGGCACCTCCGCGATCTCGGCCACGGTGGCCTGCCGGAGCTTCCTCACCGAGCCGAAGTGCTTGATCAGTGCGGCCTTCCGCACCTGTCCGAGACCCGGAATCCCGTCCAGCGCCGACTCCTGCACCCGTTTCGAACGCTTCTGCCGCTGATAGCGAAGCGCGAACCGGTGGGCCTCGTCGCGCACTCGCTGCAGAAGGTACAGCGCGTCCGATGTCCTCGGCAGGATGACCGGGTCATCGGCGGCGGGCGGCCACACCTCCTCCAACCGTTTGGCGAGCCCGACCACGGCGACGTCGGTGATGCCGAGCTCGGCCAGAACGTCCGCCGCGGCCGTGGCCTGCGGTCCCGCGCCGTCCACGACCAACAGGTTGGGCGGATAGGCGAACTTGCGGAGTTTACCCGTCTCGGGGTCCAACGTCGGGTTCACCTCGTTCGGCTCCGCGCTCCGTTGCGGATCCGATGTCTCCGGGGTCTCCTGGGCCTCCTGGGTCTCCTTGAGGTAGCGCGAGAAGCGGCGCCGGACGACCTCCGCGATGGCGGCCACGTCTCCCTCGGTGGCGGCTTCACGCAACGCGAATCGGCGGTACTCCGACTTGCGGGGCAAGCCGTCCTCGAAGACCACCAACGAGGCGACCACGTCCGTTCCGGCCAGGTGACTGATGTCCACGCATTCGATCCGCAATGGCGCGCTGTCCAGTCCCAGGTACTCCTGTAGCTCCGACAGGGCCGCCGAACGGGCGGTGAGGTCACCCGCCCGGCGCAGCTTGTGTTGTGAGAACGCCTCCTCGGCGTTGCGGGCCACGGTCTCGGCCAACGCGCGCTTGTCACCTCGCCGCGGCACACGTAGCCGCACCCGGGAACCACGCAGCTTCGACAGCCACTGCTCCATGGTCTCGGCGTCGACCGGGAGCTCGGGCACCAGCACCTCACGTGGCACGACGACCCCGTCGGTGGGTGTCTCGGCGGCCAACTCGGCCTGTCCGGCGTAGAACTGCGCCAGGAACTGCTCGACGAGGGTCGGGACGTCCATCTCCTCGACTTTGTCGATCACCCAGCCACGCTGGCCCCGCACCCGCCCACCGCGCACGTGGAAGACCTGAACGGCCGCCTCCAACTCGTCGTGCGCGAACGCGATGACGTCGGCGTCGGTGCCGTCGCCCAACACCACGGCCTGTTTCTCCATGGCCTTGCGCAGCGCGGTGAGATCGTCCCGCAGGCGGGCAGCGCGCTCGAACTCCAGCGCCTCGGACGCCTCGACCATCTCCCTTTCCAACTTGCGGATCATCAGGTCGGTACGGCCGGAGAGGAAGTCGCAGAAGTCCTCGACGATCTCGCGGTGACGTTCGGCCGACACCGCGCCCACGCAGGGAGCCGAACACTTGTCGATGTAGCCGAGCAGGCACGGGCGCCCGATCTGACTGTGTCGCCGGAACACCCCCGCCGAGCACGTCCGCGCGGGGAACACCCGCAGCAGCAGGTCGAGAGTCTCCCGGATGGCCCAGGCGTGGGCGTAAGGGCCGAAGTAGCGCACACCCTTCTTCCGAGGCCCCCGATACACGTGTAGGCGGGGGAACTCCTCGTTCAGCGTGACCGCGAGCACCGGGTAGGTCTTGTCGTCGCGATAACGGACGTTGAACCGGGGGTCGAACTCCTTGATCCAGTTGTATTCGAGCTGCAGCGCCTCCACCTCGGTGCTCACCACGGTCCACTCCACGCTCGCGGCCGTGGTGACCATCTGCCGGGTACGCGGATGCAGTCCGGCGAGGTCGGCGAAGTAGGAGTTCAGTCGACTGCGCAGGCTCTTGGCCTTACCGACATAGATGACCCGGCCGCCGGCGTCGCGGAACTTGTACACGCCGGGCGAGTCCGGGATGGTTCCCGGCGCGGGACGGTAGGTGGAAGGGTCAGCCACGTCATCCAGCCTATGGTTTTGATCCGACGAACCGTTCGGCCCCTCACCCGTGCGGCACGCCGGTTGGGCCGGAACGCCTCAAACCCCTCCGTATAGGCCGTTATACGCGGATGATGTGCGATTCTCCCGGCATGCGTATCGCGACGTGGAACGTCAACTCGATCACCGCCCGGCTGCCACGCGTACTCGCCTGGCTGCGGTCCGCGCAGCCCGATGTCCTGTGCCTTCAGGAACTCAAGTGCAGCGATGACGCATTCCCGCGCGACGACATCACCGAACTCGGCTACGACATCGCCTGCTACGGCGCCAACCGGTGGAACGGCGTGGCCATGCTCTCCCGAGTCGGACTCGACGACGTCACACGCGGACTCGTCGACGAACCCGCCTACGAGGACGCCGTCCAGCCCCGCGCCATCGCGGCGACCTGCGGCGGTGTCCGCGTGTGGTCGGTGTACGTACCCAACGGACGCGAACCCGACCATCCGCACTACACCTACAAGCTGCGCTGGCTGGACGCCCTCCACACCACCGTGCTCGCCGAGAACGGGACCGACCGGCCGTTCGCCGTGCTCGGCGACTTCAACGTCGCTCCCACCGACGACGACGTGTGGGACATCACGCTGTTCTCCGACTCCACCCACGTGACCGAATCCGAACGAGAAGCACTCGCCCGACTCCGGGACGCCGGACTCGCGGACGTCGTCCCCCGCGCACTGAAGTACGACCGTCCCTACACCTACTGGGATTACCGCCAGCTCGCCTTCCCCAAGAACCGCGGCATGCGGATCGACCTCGTCTACGCCAACCGCGCGTTCGCCGACGCGGTGACCGACGCCTACGTCGATCGCGAGGAGCGCAAGGGCAAGGGCGCCTCCGACCACGCTCCCGTGGTCGTGGACCTCACTACGTGACCACGGTACGGCCTCGGTATGGACTCGGTATGAACCTCGGCCGAGGATCACGGAGTCGGACTCGACGCCCGCACCGCCGCACGGAGCAGCTCGACCGTACGCACCACGGCCGCATGGTCGGCGACGGCTCTCCGGACGGCCACGCTGATGTGCCGCACGGGCGTGGGTGACACGACCGGTCGTGAAGTGAGTCCCGCGGGCAGTTCCCCCAACGCGAGCCGGGGTAGCACAGTGATCCCGATACCGCTGGTCACGAACGGGATCGCGGTCCGATAGTCGTGCATCTCCACCGAGAACCGCGGCGAGAATCCCACCTCGGCGCACGCGACCAGCAGGACCTCCCGACAGGCGCCGTGATCGAGATCGTTGTCGATCCACGGACGGTCGGCCAGCTCCGCCAGGGGCACGTCTCCGCGCATCGCGAGCGGATCATCCTCCTGCAGCACCACGACGTAGGAATCGTCGACCAGGGGGTGCACGACCGCCGCGGTGGGCGGTTGCGTATCTCGCCGTTCGACGAACACGTTGACGTCGAGGTCGCCGAGCGGGTCGTCGAGCACCTCGGTCCAACGCAGGTCCAGACGCAACTCGGGAAACTCCCGCCGTAACACCGTCACCACCTCGGGAAGCCACGCCGCACCCGCCGACGCGAAATATCCGATCGACAGGCTCCCCGTGCGCCCCTCCCGCAGGTCCCGCGTCAGACCGTCGAGTCGGCTCAGCTCCTGGAACAGCGCCTCCGACTCCGCTGCGAGTGCACGGCCCGCCGCCGTCGGCTCGACGCCCCGGCCCACCCGGTCGATCAATCGCAGCCCCGTCTCGCGCTGCAAGGCCGCGAGTTGCTGACTCACCGCCGACGGTGTGTAGTCCAACGCGGCAGCAGCCGCCCGGATCGACCCCTTCGCCACCACGGCGCGCAACACGCGCAACCGGCCCACATCCAACACGCCTCCGACCGTACAGCAGGACTGAACAGTAGTGCACAATTCGTCGCTTGTGCTGTCGTCTCTTCGCCGGAGACGATGTCGAGCGTGACAAAACTGCTCGCCCATTCCCCCAAACCACGCACCGACAACACGAAGGCCGCCGCCGCCGCGGCGCTCGTCACCATGGTGCTGTGGTCGTCGGCATTCGTGGGCATCCGCGCCATCGGCGGCGTGCTGTCCCCGGCCCCACTCGCCCTGCTGCGCCTCGCCGTGGCCTCCGTGACACTCACCGTGCTGATCGGCGTCAGCGCCCGGCGCCTTCCGCCGCTGCCGCGCGACCGCACATCCTGGCTGCGCGTCGTCGCCTACAGCGTCCTGTGGCTGTGCTGCTACACCGTCGCGCTCAACGCCGCCGAACTCCATCTCGACGCGGGTACGGCCGCGCTACTGGTCAACATCTCGCCGCTGCTCGTCACTCTCGGCGCAGGGTTCCTCCTCGGTGAGGGTTTCTCCCGCCAGCTGATGCTGGGGGCCGCCGTCGGCATGAGCGGAATCGGCATCATCGGCCTGGGCACCGAGGGCGAAGGCGACTGGATCGGCGTCGCACTGTGCCTGCTCGCGGCCGTGTTGTACGCCGCGGGCGTCCTCATCCAGAAGAAGGCCCTGGCCGACGTCGACGCCACGACCATCACCTGGCTGGGCTGCCTGATCGGCACTGCGGTCCTGCTGCCGTGGACCCCACAGCTCGTCTCCGAACTCGCCGCCGCTCCGACCTCGGCGGTGCTCGGTGCCGTCTACCTCGGGGTGTTCCCCACCGCCATCGGGTTCAGCACCTGGGCGTATGCGCTCAAACGCACGGACGCGGGAAAGCTCAGCGTCTCCACGTACGCTGTCCCCGCGGTGTCGGTGGTGTTGTCGTGGATACTCCTCGACGAGATCCCCACCGGGTACGGACTCGTGGGCGGCGCGGTCTGCCTGGCCGGAGTGGCGGTGTCCCGCTATCGCCCACGCAGGACGAAAACCGATGCGCCCACGTCCGCCCCGGTGTCCGAAAACTCCAAGTCCTAGCCGTCAGTTCCGGTGGGCGGCGGCGTGGAAACGACGCAATGCCCGCACCGCCTCCACCGCGCGCTCCCGGTCCACCGCCTGGATGGCCAGCATCGAGTAGTACTCGAACTCGGGCAGTTCCAATCGCGCGAACGACGCGCCGTCGGGGAAACTCACCGACAACACCTCGTCCCAGCGGAAGTAACGGGACACGCCGATGTTGCGTACATGCACACCCTCGGCGTCGGCCCGCACCTTCGGGGTGGCGAACAGCATGGCGGCGGCCGCCAGCATCGCCCCCACCCCGATCATCGCGATCTGGTCACTGACGGCGAAGATCACGCCGGTGTCCTCCGACCGGAGCAACGCGGCCACGGTCACGAACACGGCCAGCAACACGACCGCGAGCGCCGTCGACATCCAGAACGTGCGACGCGGGCGCACGATCACAGGATCGGCAGTCACGTCCCTCTTCGTGTCCTTACTCACACGAAACCTCGCTCCGTCCATGGCTGACGCAGTCCACGCAACACGTTCGCGGTGGTCAGCGCGGCTATCGTCGCTTCCCGTCCCTTGTCCTCCTGCGATTCGGGCAACCCTGCCCTGGCCAGGGCCTGCTCCTCGGTGTCACAGGTCAGCACGCCGTTGCCCACCGGGGTGCTCTCGTCGAGAGCCACGCGCGTCAGTCCCGCCGTCACGGCATCACACACGTACTCGAAGTGGGGCGTCCCTCCACGGATCACCACACCCAACGCCACGACCGCGTCGTGGTTGCGGGCCAGTGCCTGCGCCACCACCGGCAACTCGACCGCACCGGAGACCCGCAGGACCGTCGGTTCCTCGGCCAGCTTCACCTCACCGGCCGTGCGCAGAGCCGAAGACAACAAACTGTCCGTGATGCGCGTATGCCAGCGGGTCGCGACGATCCCGAGCCGCAGGTTCTCGCACTCGCGCAGTTCACTTCCCTCGTCGGGACGGCCTTCTCCACTCATACTTCACCCGCGCCTGGGACTTTGCCGTTACCGTTGCCGTTGCCACCGAGTTCGGCACCCACTTCATCGAAGTGCTCCAATTGGGACAACTCGTGTCCCATCCTGTCACGCTTGGTTTTCAGATAGCGGAAGTTCTCCGGATTGGGTGAGATCGGCAGCGGCACCCTGCCCACGACCCGCAGCCCGTAGCCCTCCAGTCCCACGCGCTTGGCGGGGTTGTTGGTGAGCAGCCGCATCGACCGCACCCCGAGATCCGACAGGATCTGCGCTCCGGTGCCGTAGTCCCGGGCATCGGCGGGCACACCCAGCGCCAGGTTCGCGTCCACCGTGTCGGCGCCCGCGTCCTGCAGTTCGTAGGCCTGCAGTTTGTGCAGCAGACCGATACCCCGGCCCTCGTGTCCACGCACGTAGAGCACGACGCCACGCCCTTCGGTCGCCACCGCTTCCAACGCCGCCTGAAGCTGCGGGCCACAGTCACACCGCAGTGAACCGAACACGTCCCCGGTGAGGCACTCGGAGTGGACCCGTACCAGGATGTCCTCACCGTCTCCGATCTCGCCGTAGACGAAGGCCACGTGTTCGATGCCGTCGAGGAGACTGTCGTAGCCGATGGCGCGGAACGTGCCCGCCGCCAGCGGAATGCGCGCCTCGGCCACCCGCTCGACCTGCTTCTCCGTGCGCCGACGGTAGGCGATGAGGTCGGCGATCGTGATCAACTGGAGGTCGTGGTCGGCCGCGAAGACCTCCAGCTCGTCCCGACGGGCCATGTCGCCCTCATTCTTCTGGGACACGACCTCGCACAACACGCCCGCCGGAGCCAGCCCAGCCAGGCGTGCGAGGTCCACGGCGGCTTCGGTGTGTCCCGGCCTGCGCAACACACCGCCGTCCTTGGCCCGCAGCGGCACGACGTGGCCGGGCCTGGCGAAGTCGGACGCCTTGGAGTTCGGGTCGGCCAGCAACCGGATGGTGTGGCTGCGGTCGGTGGCGGAGATACCCGTACCGATGCCCTCGGCAGCGTCCACCGTCACGGTGTACGCGGTGCCGCGCCGGTCCTGGTTGCTGTGGTACATCGGCGGCAGATCGAGCCGATCGCAGTCCTCGCCCGTCAACGACACACAGACGTAGCCGGAGGTGTAGCGCACCATGAAGGCGAGCAGCTCCGGCGTCGCCTTCTCGGCCGCGAAGATCAGGTCTCCCTCGTTCTCGCGGTCCTCGTCATCGACGACGACCACAGGGCGGCCGTTCGCGATGTCCTCGATGGCCCGTTCGATGGACTCGACGTCCAACGACGGAGCGGGCTCGATCATCGTCACCTGTCCTCCTCGCCCCCGCCGTTTCCCACCGATCCCTTGGTCAGGTGGACAGCGGCCAGCTTCTCGACGTACTTCGCCAGCACGTCCACTTCCAGATTCACCGGGTCGCCCGGTTGGTTGCGGCCCAGCGTGGTGGAGCGCAACGTGGTGGGGATCAGCGCGACGGCGAATTCCTGATCCGACACCTGAGCCACCGTCAGCGAGATACCGTCCACGGCGATGGAGCCCTTCTCCACCAGGTAGCGGGACAGCGACGGCGGGTACGCGAAGTGGGTGAGCCCGTCGTGGTCGCGAGACAGGAAGGTACCGGTGCCGTCGACATGGCCCTGCACGACATGGCCGCCGAAACGGCCGTCGGCGCTCATCGCCCGCTCCAGGTTGACCAGCCGACCGGGCTCGATGCCGTCCAGGCTGGTGCGCTTCAACGTCTCGGCGACGACGTCGACGGTGAACTCGTCGCCGGCGATGTCCACCACGGTCAGACACACACCGTTGACCGCGATCGAATCGCCGTGCCGAGCGTCGCTCGTGACCACCCGCCCTCGCACGGTGAGTCGCGTGGCCTCGTCCTTAGGCTCCACGCGCGTGACCTCACCAAGCTCCTCGACAATCCCGGTGAACACCTAGTCGCCTCCCTCACCCGTGGCCGGAACGGCGGAGATCCGCACATCCTCACCACTCATAGTGGCCCCTTCGACCCGCCAGCGGTGCGCTTCGGTGATGGTCGACACTCCTGCCGGTCCCAACGCCGCCGGTCCCGCGCCCAGCAACATCGGAGCGACGTAGGCGATGATCCGGTCGACCCGGCGAGCCGCGACGAACGCGCCCGCCAGCGTCGGTCCGCCCTCCAACAGGACGTCCACCACACCGCGTTCGCTCAGCACCGCCAACACCTCGTCGGGGTCGTGGGAGGCGACGAGCACCGTCTCCGCTGTGTTGTCCAACACTCGCGCACCCTCGGGTATGCCGCGTGTGCCCACCACCACACGCAGTGGCTGTCGGGAGGCAAGTTCGCCGTCGGAATCCCGCACGGTGAGCCACGGGTCGTCGGTGAGTACGGTGCCGGTGCCCACCACGACGGCGTCCACAGCGGCTCGGAGAGCATGTACCTCGGCGCGGGAGACCGGCCCCGAGATCCACCGGCTACTGCCGTCGACCGCGGCTACCCGGCCGTCGAGACCGGCCGCGTATTTCCACGTCACATGCGGGCGCCCGGTTCGCTCTCGGTGCAGCCACGCCCTCAGTGGACCCGACGCCACCTCCTCGGCGAGAACACCGCCGACGACATCGACCCCGGCGGCACGCAGTTCCTCCGCACCCCCGGCGGCCGCCGGATGCGGGTCCGACACCGCGAATCTCACGGCGGCCACCCCGGCGTCGAGTAGCGCGCGGGTGCACGGCGGAGTACGTCCGTGATGCGAACAGGGCTCCAGGGTGACGACGGCCGTGCCGCCCCGTGCTCGCTCGCCCGCTTCACGCAGAGCCACGACCTCAGCGTGTGGTCCGGGAGGAGGTTGAGTCGCTCCCGCACCGACCCGGCGTCCCTCGGCGTCGAGGATCACCGCACCTACGGGTGGGTTCGGACTGGTGCTCCCCCGCACACCGGAGCTGAGGACGAGCGCGGCCTCCATGGCCTCACGGACACCCCGCTCCGCCGCCGACGTGTTCACTGCGAGCGGGCCGCCCTCGCGCGTTCCCGCAGCGCCGCGACTGCCCGGGCCGGGTCATCGGCACCGTAGACGGCCGAGCCCGCCACGAAACAGTCGACTCCCGCCTCGGCCGCCTGCTCGATCGTGTCGGAGTTGATGCCTCCGTCGATCTCCACGAGCAGCCTCAGATGGCCGGTGTCGACCAACCTGCGGGCCGTGCGCACCTTGTCGAGGACCTCGGGGATGAACGACTGGCCGCCGAAGCCGGGTTCGACCGACATGACCAACAGCGTGTCGTAGTGCTTGAGCGTCTCCACGTAGTCGTCGAGCGGCGTGTTCGGCTTGATGGCCAACCCCGCCTTCGCTCCCGCGGCACGCAGGTTCTTGGCGAGCATCACGGGATCACGGGCGGCCTCGACGTGCACGGTGACGTTGTACGCACCCGCCTCCGCGTAACCGGGAGCCCAACGGTCGGGGTCCTCGATCATCAGATGGCAGTCGAGCGGGACGTCGGTGCGGCGCAACAGCGACTCCACCACCGGCAACCCGATGGTGAGGTTGGGCACGAAGTGGCCGTCCATCACATCCACGTGCACCCAGTCCGCTCGCGCGTCACCGGAGCCGGCCACGGCATCGATCTCCGTACCGAGATCAGCGAAGTCGGCGGACAGAATGCTGGGGGCGATCAACGGTTCATGGGCCACTCTGCTGAGTGTAGACAGCTGGAATCGGACGACAGCACACGGCTGGTCAGGCGGGTTTCCGCAGCATGGCGCAGAACATCGCGTCGGTGCCGTGGCGATGTGGCCACAGCTGCACCGTCGGACCCTCACCGAGGTGGGGAACACCCGGAAACGCCACGCGGGCGTCGATCAAGTCCGCGCCGAGACGCCGGGCACCGGCCACCACGACCCCCTCGGTCTCGGCCAAGTGCGGGGAACACACCACGTACGTCACCACACCGCCCGGACGCACCAAGCGATAAGCCGAGGTCAACAACTCGGTCTGCAGCCGGGTGAGCTCGGCGATGTCACCGGGCTGTTTCCGCCACCGCGCCTCGGGCCTGCGCCGCAACGCGCCGAGGCCACTGCACGGGGCATCCACCAGCACACGGTCGTAGTCCCCGTCCAGTCCGGGGTCTCGGCCGTCGGCGACGTGCACGGTGACGGGCAGGTCCTCCGCGGCCTCGCGCACCAACCGGGCACGGTGCTCGGCGACCTCCACGGCGTCCACCGTCGCCCCCGACACCTGTGCGAGGCAGCCCAGCACCACCGTCTTGCCGCCCGGCCCCGCGCACAGGTCGAGCCAGCGAGTGTCACGACCGTCGCCCTCACCACCGAGCGGCGCCTTGGTGGCGGCCACGGCCACGAGTTGGCTGCCCTCGTCCTGCACCGTGGCCAGTCCCTCGCTGAGTACCTCGGACTCGGCGAGATCACCCGCGCCGGACGACAGGTGCACACCGTACGGCGAGTGCGGCGCCACGTCGCCGCCTGTGATAGCGGCCAGCTCGTCGGCGCTGATCTGTCCGGGCTTGGCCAGAAGGTGCACGGCGGGCCGCGCGTCGTCGGCCTCCAACGCCGCTTTCAGGTCGTCGCCCTTGTCACCGAGTGCCTCCGCGAACGCGCGTGCGATCCACCGGGGGTGGGATGTCCGCAGCGCGATCTCCGCGAGGGGGTCGGGACTGTCGGCCGACAACTCCTCCAACCACTGCTGTTCGTCCTTCTCCGAGACCCGCCGCAGGACCGCGTTGACGAAACCCGCGATGCGCGACCCGGCGTCCTCGCGTACTAAGTCCACAGTGGATGCCACAGCCGCGTGGTGCGGGATACGGGTACGCAGCAACTGGTAGGCACCGAGGCGCAGTGCGTCCCGCGCCACCGAGTCCACTGTGTCGAGTTCACGGTCGACACAGCGCGCCACGACGGCGTCCAGCAGCCCGGTGGCCCTGGCCGTGCCGTAAGTGAGTTCGGTGGCCAACGCCGCGTCCCTGCCGGTGATGCGACGCTGACGCAGAAGCTCCGGCAGGATCAGGTTGGCGTAGGCATCACGTTCGGTCACCGCGCGCAGGGCGTCGAACGCCGCCCGCCGCGCGGGGTCTCGTGTCGGAGGCCTACGAGGTCCCTGCTTGCGGGACGCGGGCCGGTGGCCTCGATGGTCTCGACGGCCGCGCTGAGATCGGGGGCGTCCTTGCCGGTCGTCGGTCATGTCAGGTATTCCCCCCGCTCGATCCGTGTGCCGCGCGCCCAATCGGTGGCGGCCATGCGTTTCTTCCCCTGTGCCTGTACCTCGCCCAGAACGACGGGAACCGTTGCGGTGCCGACGAGTACACGCCTGCGTTCCGCCACCAACTCCCCCGGCGCGAGGTCTTCGTGGTCACCGGGGCCCCCGAGCTCGACGGGACCGAGTTTGAGCCGCTGTCCCCGGAACTCCGCCCAAGCGCCGGGCTCGGGCGTGACCGAACGGATGTGCCGGTCCACCGCTTGCGCCGGCTCGGCGAAATTCACTCGCGCGTCGTCCACCGTCACCTTGGGCGCGTACGTCACGCCGTCGGCGGGTTGTGGCACGGCCTGCACGGTGCCGTCCTCGATACCATCCAAAGTGGATACGAGGAGGTCGGCTCCCGAAACCGCGAGTCGATCGAGCAGCTCCCCGGCGGTGTCGGTCGCCCTGATCCGCTCGGTGACCGTGCCGTACACCGGTCCGGCGTCCAGTTCCGGCACGATACGAAACGTCGAAGCCCCGGTGATCTCGTCACCCGCCTTGATCGCCGCCTGTACCGGGGCGGCTCCACGCCACGCCGGCAGTAACGAAAAATGCAAGTTGATCCAGCCATGGCGTGGCACCGCGAGCGCCGACTCCGGCAGCAGGGCACCGTAGGCGACCACGGGACAGGCATCGGGCGCGAGTTCGGACAGGCGAGCAAGGAAGTCTTCGTCCCCGGCCCGCCGGGGAGTGAGTACCTCGATGCCGTGTTCGTCGGCGAGCGCGCCGACGGGCGAACGCAACAGCTTCCGTCCCCGTCCGGCAGGCGCGTCGGGCCGGGTGACGACGGCGACGACCTCGTGCCGGGGCGAATCGATCAGCGCACGCAACGACGGCACAGCGGGCGCGGGTGTACCCGCGAAGACGAGCCTCATCGGCGATCCGGGAGAGTCTGTGGTGACAACATCACGTCCAGTCTAGAGCGCACCGGGAGACGGCTCCCGCGTGTCACACCAGCGCCAGGGGATCGAGCTGGATGCGCACCGGTTCGGCCACTTTCCGAGCATCACGCACCCCGCGTACAGCGTGGATCGCCTCCGCCAGCGCCTTGCCGTCCTCCCTCGGCACCCGTAACAATGCCCGCTCTCGTTCGGCGCGCCCCTCCTCGTCGACCTCCCCCAGCGGTACCGGACCGAGCACTTCCCCCGAATCCGGCAGGTCGATCTCGTCCAACAACGCTGCGACCGCGTCCGGGCTTCCTTCGACGCTGGCCATCCGCACGTGCGGGGGGAAGCCGAGCTCTCCCCGTTCGGCCAGTTCGAGCGCAGCGTGCCAACCGGGATTCCAACGCACGAGTGCCTGCACCGCCGGTATCCCCGCCTCCGCGCCGACGACGACCCTGCCACCTTCCCGCGCGGGCCGCACGAGTGTCGCCGCAGCCATCCATCGCCGCAGGGTCTCCTCGGCCGCCCTCAGGTCCTGTCGCCCCAGCAGCGCCCAGCCGTCCAGCAACAGAGCTGCGCCGTATCCCCCGTCGGCCACCGGCTCCGCGCCGGGTGTGGCCACCACGAGAGCGGGCCGGGCCGGGACCTCGACCAACACGTCACCACCGCCGGACGTGCGCACGGTGGTCCCCGGGAACGCTCGGCCCAGTTCCTCGGCCGTGCGCACGGCACCGATGACGACCGCCCGCAACCGCCCCGACCCACACGCCGGGCAACGGTAGGACGGGTCGGGCACCCCACACCAGCGGCAACATGGCGTGCCCGATTCCCTCGCTCCTGGAATCAGGAGTGGGCCCGCGCAGCGCCGACAGCGTGCGGACGTCCGGCACCGCGCACACGCCAGTCCCGGCACGTACCCGCGCCGGGGCACCTGCACCAGCACGGGGGCTCCCGCGGCCAGACTCGTCCGGGCGGCTTCGAACGCGACGGCGGGCAGCCTCGCCGCCCGGGCTGCCTCGTCGCGGGCGACATCGAAGTCCTCGCCGGTCGGAGTCACCCGCGGCGCTCGCGTCCGCAGGACCTCCCGCGCAGGTGTGATCTCGTGTGCCCAGCCCGTCTCCACCAGCAACTGGGCCTCCGCCGTACGCGCGTGTCCTGCGACGAGCAACGACGCTGCGTCGGCATGTGCCCGCAGCATGAGCACGTCCCGCACCTGCGGATACGGCGCGTGCGGGTCGACGTGTAGATCATCACCGTCGTCCCACACGACGTACAACCCCGGATCGGCGACCGGCGCGAACATCGCCGCACGCGTACCCACGACGATGCGCACGGCGCCACGGACCACGGCGAGCCAACGCCGATATCTCTCGGCCGGTCCCAACCCCGCCGACAGCGCGACCACGGCGTCGGCCCCCGCCAACTCCGCGCAGGCGGCATACAACCGCGCCACGTCCCGATGGTCCGGGACCACGAGCACCGCACCTCGACCCTGTCCGGCGACGATGGTGGCGAGCTCGGCCAGTCTGCGGGGCCAGTCCTCTCCGGGCAGCGCCTGCCATACCGCGTGCGCCGCACGCCCTTGCCTCACCGCCGCCGCGAAGGCGGGGCCACGTGGATAGTGACTCCAGCCGTCACCCGACGGCTCGGAGGGCGGGGCCGCCGGGGCGCGTGGAGGTTCGGCCTCCACTCGTGCGTGGCGGGGAGGGATCGCCAACCTCAGCACGTCGGCGAGAGTTCCGCCGTAGCGCCGAGCCACCGCACGGCACACGGTGAGCAGTGCGGGCGGCAATACCCGTTCTCGCGACACGACGCGTTCCAGGTAGGAGAGCCTGCCGGTGTGGTCGGTCGTGGCGGCGCGTTCCACCAGGTATCCGTCCACGAGTTTGCCCGCGAACCGCACCCGAACCCGACAGCCCGGTACCGCATCGGCATCGTGTTCCCGCGGCACCTGGTAATCGAAGGTGCGGTCCAGGTGAGCCAGCGGAATGTCGACCACCACCCGTGCGATCGGATCGGATTCCGCGGGTTGCCGACGGCCCTTACCGGAGCGACGCGACGCGGAGTCCCGCTTCGCCGGCACACGCCGAGTGGATGGGGGTTTCGGCAACTCCCACAGCGGATCGGTGTCCGAGGGACTCATCGACTTCGCGAGGTGATCAGTTTGTCCAGTGCGTTGAACGCGGGCCGTTCCACGAACTTAGTGAGGGCCCAGCCCAAAACGATCGCCGCGACGAACCACGCGGGGATCCAGCCCCACCACGGCACACCGAGATCTGCCAGGCGGCGCGCGACGATCGTGCCTAGCACATAGTGCATCAGGTAGACGCCGTAGGAGATACCGGCAAGCCAGCGGATCTGGCGTTCGAACAACGTGAAGACCTTGCCGTTCCACGCGGGCGCGTAGGCCGCCACACAGATCAACACGAGCGCCACCGCGTAAGGCAGCACGGCGTCGTTGGCGGGCGGATGCCGATCATGCGCGAGCAGCACCACGATGAGCATGAGGTACAGCTGGGTGAAGCTCATGCGGTTCTTCGACCACCGGTAGATCGCCACACCCGCGAGGAGCAGATGCGCGCGATTCAGACCAGTGCCGTCCATGGCGACACTCAACCACACCGGTACGACATCGCCCGGCCCCATGAACACGTACCGGATCGCCAGCGGCACCAACAGCACCGCCCACATCACCGCCGTGGCCACGCCACCCCGCACCCGCTTGGTCGCGGCGAGCAGGGCGATGGTCGTGAATCCCGCGACCTGAACCGGAACCGTCCAATGCGCGAGGTCGATGTAGGCGATGTCGGGCACCAAGAGGTGCACCAGGAAAAGGTTGCCGAGCAGGTCGCCGTAAGTGTGCCGGGGCAACCCCTCGGGGGCGAACAACTGAGTCGACACGAAGATCAACAACACGGCCACCCAGAAAGCGGGCAGCAAGCGCGCGAGCCTACGCAACCACCAGCGCAGCGCCGGGTACTTGCCGATGGTCATCGCCGCGAAGTAACCCGACACCGTGATCAGCACCGAAGCGCCGAACGGGAAATCCATGCGCAGCGGTTCCGGCGGGAGGTCCAAGCCGGGAAGGTTCAACGGCGCGAGCAGGGTCGCATGGAAAGTCAGCACGGCGAGAATGCCGACCACGCGCACAGCGTCCCAACTGATGTAGCGCGGCTTGCGTGGTCGAACTTCTGCGGGCCCAGCCGATGTCGCTACCGAGTTCGCCCTGGCCTCCTGCACCTGCGCCATGAGTCCGGGAGTCTAGGCCACCGCGGCGGTTCTCCCTTTGGCAGGTGCCCGGCGCGCGTCAGGCTCCCGCTGCGCTCCGCAACGCGTCGACCTGGTCGGTGCGTTCCCATGGCACGTCCAGGTCTGTACGCCCGAAGTGCCCATAGGCAGCCGTCGGCGCATAGATCGGCCGCAACAGATCCAGATCACGAATGATCGCCGCAGGCCGCAGATCGAACACCTCGGTGATCGCCG
>NZ_DAHVQP010000090.1:0-29623 GCF_027317685.1 Saccharomonospora sp. | reverse complement strand
GGGCGCAGGTGAGGAGTGATCGTGGCAGGCAAGGCTGTCGAGAAGCGCACCGGTACGGAGGTCGACCCGAGGGACGAGCCGTCGGCCGAGTGGGGCTGGCACGGCTCCTTCCCCAAGGCCACGCGAGCCGGTGCCCTCGTTACGGGCATTCTCATGTTCGTCATGCTCTACGGAAACCACGAGAACCGCACCGAGGACATCGTTCTCATCGTCATCGGCGCCACTCTCATCCTGGGCGTGCTGTTCGACATCAGGCGCAGCCGCACCGCTTGGCGCAGGTAGGACGCAGGTAGAACAAGGCCAGGGCTCCATCGTCCACGGCGCCGAAGCGACCGGAAGGCCTCGGTTCGAGGCCTTCCGGTCATTCATCGGCCGCGAGCTGGCCACAGGCCGCCGCGATCTCCTGACCGCGGGTGTCCCGCACCGTGCAGGCCACGCCACCGGCGTTGACCCTGCGTACGAACTCCCGTTCCACGGGCTTCGGACTGGCGTCCCACTTACTGCCCGGCGTGGGGTTCAAAGGAATGACGTTGACGTGCACGAGCCGGCCGAGATGTTCCCGCAGACGTTCCGCCAGCAGGTCGGCACGCCACGGCTGGTCGTTCACGTCCCGGATCAACGCGTACTCGATCGACACGCGCCGCCCGGTCCGGTCGGCGTAGTAGCGAGCGGCCCGCAGAACCTCGTCGACGGACCAGCGGTTGTTCACCGGCACCAGCTCGTCGCGCAGTTCGTCGTCCGGCGTGTGCAGCGACACCGCCAACCGCACCTGTAGGCCCTCGTCGGCCAGTTTCCGGATCGCCGGCGCCAAGCCCACGGTGGATACCGTCACCGAGCGCTGCGAGATGCCCAGCCCGGAGGGAGCGGGGTCCGTGATGCGCCGCACCGCCGCCAACACCCGCTTGTAGTTGGCCAGCGGTTCCCCCATGCCCATGAACACGATGTTCGACAGCCTGCCCGGCTTCGGTGTTCCGTCCGGACCCGGCATCAGCCCGTCCCTCATCACCGCCGCGGCGGCACGTACCTGGTCGACGATCTCGGCCGTCGAGAGGTTACGGGTCAATCCGCTCTGCCCTGTCGCGCAGAAGGGACACGCCATGCCGCAACCGGCCTGACTCGAGATACACAGGGTGGCCCGGTCCGGATAGCGCATGAGGACGCTCTCCACCAGGGTGCCGTCGTGAGCGCGCCACAATGTCTTGCGCGTACTGCCCCCGTCGCAGTCCACGGCACGCACCTGCGTCAGCAGTGACGGCATCAGCTCGTCCACGAGCTTCCGTCGCGACGCCGCGGGAATGTCGGTCATCGCCTCCGGGTCCACCGTCAGGCGCGAGAAGTAATGATGCGACAGTTGTTTGGCGCGGAAGGGCTTCTCCCCCAGCTCGGTCACGGCCTCCGCCCGTTCGGAGAGGGTGAGGTCGGCGAGATGCCGCCGAGGCAGGCCACGGCGGGGAGCGTCGAAAACCAGAGGCAATGCAGTCATGACTCAGACAAGTGTCCCACGTCCGGCCGACGCCTTCGCCGCCCGCACCCCCACGGGCTTACGCCGTACCAGCACCCGATAGCCCACGGGCAGCTCCAGGCCGTCTGTCCGGCCACGGTTGAGCCGCACGGTCTCCACCACGGCCCGCGCGGCCACCCTCGGACTGAACTCGATACGCAGGATCGCCTCCATGCTCGCGCGGTCCGGGAACCACCACCGCGTGGTGAGCCGGTGGCACGCGAATCCCTCTCGCTCGAAGAACCGGTCCACCTCGTCAGGCCGGTAATGAGGGATGTCGGCCAGCATCCAGTCACCGTAGGGCGGCTTACGGGTGTCGAGATCCACCACCACGAGTGCGCCTCCCGGCCGCAGCACCCGATCGGCCTCGCGCAGTCCCGGCTCGCACCCGGGACCGAAGAAATACGCGGTACGCGCGTGAACCAAATCGACACTGGCGTCGGGCAGCGGCAACCGTTGTGCCGTACCCCGCAACACGTTGATCCGGGGATGTCCGGCCACCCGGCTCTGTGCCCTACGCACCAGCGGAGGGTGCGGTTCGACACCGACGACCGAGCTGGCCGTCGCGGCGAACCGAAGCAGATGGAAACCGTCGCCACAGCCCACGTCCACGACGTCCGCCGCAGGCCAAGGCACCTGCGCTGCGAGGTGTTCCCAGAGCACGTCGTCGACGTCCTGAGCCTCGTTCTCCCGCTCGTAGAGCTCGGTGTGGTACCAGATGTTAGGACTTGGCACAACCTCCACTCGGCGGCCAAAGATTTTCACGTACCCAAGCCTAATTCGCCACGCGAAGTAATACGACCAGAACTGTCAGCAGCAGAACTCGCGAAGACACACCGCAGTGCGCCCACGGACCCGGGCAGGTCAGCGTTCGCCGTGACCGACCACTCCTGCCCGGGTTCTCGACGCGAGCGAGGCCGCGGGAAAGAAAACCCACGGCCGGGATCCGAGACAACTACACCGGGACGAAAGCACTGAGCAACAGCCAGGACACCACGGCCGACGGCAGCAGAGAATCGAGCCGGTCCATCAGCCCACCGTGACCCGGCAGGGTGTTGCCCATGTCCTTGATCCCGAGATCACGCTTGAGCAGCGACTCCATGAGATCGCCGAGCGTGGCCGACAGCACGACAGCCGCGCCGAAGAGGACGCCCTCCCACGCATGGCCGTCGAGCAACAACATCACCGACAACGCTCCGCCAGTGACTCCGGCGACGAGCGAACCCGCGAAGCCCTCCCAAGTCTTCTTGGGACTGATGGTCGGCGCCATCGGATGCTTGCCGCGCAACACTCCGGCCACATAGCCGCCCGTGTCGCACGCCACGACAACGATCATGAACGACAGCACTCGGCCGACCCCGTCCTCGGGCGGCACCAGCATCGCGGCGAACGACGCGAACAACGGCAGATACGCTGCCGCGAACACCGAGGCGCTCACATCACGCAGGTAGCCGTCCGCGCCCGCGGGCAGCCGCCACAGCAGACACCCGATCACCGTCACGACGAACGCCGTCATCGCGCCCTGCTGCCCGAACGGCCACGCCAACCAGATCATGGCCTGGCCACCGACGAGCACGGGAACCAGCGCGATCCTGATACCCGCCGATCGCCGGAACGCGGACGCCAGCTCGACAGTGCCGACCACGATCGCCGCCGCGATGATGCCGATGAACAGATAGCGGACGGTGAACAAGGACCCCAGGATCGCCGCGCCCAACGCGACCCCGACAGCAATGGCCGCGGGAAGGTTACGCCCGGCTCTGGACGATTTCCCGCTAGGATCCGCCGACCCGCCGGGTTCCGCCGCGCTCTCGCGCTCACCCTGGTGGTCGCTCACTGTTGTCATCAGACCTCGAGGAGCTCGGCTTCCTTGTTCTTGACGAGCTCATCGACCTGGTGGACGTAACGGTCCGTCAGGTTCTGCAGCTCCTTCTCGGCACGGGCGACCTCGTCCTCACCGGCCTCGCCGTCCTTGGCGATCCGGTCGAGCTCTTCCTTGGCCTTGCGCCGCACGCCGCGAATGGAGATCCGGGCCTCCTCGCCCTTGCTCTTCGCGACCTTGACCATTTCCTTGCGGCGTTCCTCGGTGAGCTGAGGAATCACCACGCGGATGATGCTGCCGTCGTTCGTCGGGTTCACCCCGAGGTCGGATTCCCTGATCGCCTTCTCGATAGCCGCGAGCTGCGAACCGTCGTAAGGCTTGATGATGGCCATCCTGGCTTCGGGGATGTTGACGCTCGCGAGCTGGTTGAGCGGCGTGGGCGCTCCGTAATACTCCACAACGATGCGCGAGAACATCGCGGGAGTGGCCCTACCGGTACGTACCGACGCCAGTTCCTCCTTGGCGAAGGAGACCGCTTTCTCCATTTTTTCTTCGGCGTCGAAGAGGGCTTCGTCGATCACGGCTACTCCAGATGTGTTGGTGTACTGACCAATGTGCCGATCCTCTCACCACTCACCGCCCGAGCAATGTTGCCCTCGGTGAGAAGGTTGAACACGATGATCGGCATGTTGTTGTCCATGCACAGGCTGAAGGCCGTGGCATCGGCGACCTTGAGACCCTGCTCCAGAACCTCGCGATGGGCGATCTCGTCGAACAGTTTCGCGCCGGGGTCCGTACGCGGATCAGCAGAGTAAACGCCGTCGACGGCCTTCGCCATCAACACCACGTCACAACCGATCTCCAATGCCCGCTGGGCAGCGGCGGTGTCGGTCGAGAAGTACGGCATCCCGGTGCCCGCACCGAAGATCACGACCCGGCCCTTCTCCAGGTGCCGCTCGGCACGACGCGGGATGTAGGGCTCGGCGACCTGCCCCATCGTGATCGCCGTCTGCACACGGGTGGGCACGCCTTCCTTCTCCAGGAAATCCTGCAACGCCAGCGAGTTCATGACCGTGCCGAGCATGGCCATGTAGTCCGCCCTGTCACGGTCCAGCCCGCGCTGTGACAACTCGGCGCCCCGGAAGAAGTTGCCACCCCCGATGACCACGGCCACCTGCACGCCGTTACGGACGACATCGGCGATCTGCGCAGCCACCGAGTGCACCACATCGGGGTCGACGCCGACGGAACCACCGCCGAACATCTCCCCACCCAACTTGAGCAGCACCCTCCGGTAACCGTGCTTCGACCTGCCGGTACCGTCCTCGTTCATTTCGCCTCCGCCCGCTCTAGTGCTGGGGTGTGTGCTGCCGCTTTTCACAACTGTGCCCCGCCTCCTGATCTGGCGGGAGACGGGGCACAGTCGCCTATTTGCCAAGGCTATGCCTGGCCGACCTCGAAACGCGCGAACCGGGTGACGGTCACACCCGCCTCGTCAAGCAGGTCCTTCACCGTCTTCTTGCTGTCCGTGACCGACTGCTGCTCCAGCAGCACGACGTCCTTGTAGAAGGCATTGAGCTTGCCTTCGACGATCTTCGAGATGGCCTGCTCCGGCTTGCCCTCGTCCCGAGCGGTCTGCTCGGCGATCCGCCGCTCGTTCTCGACGACGTCCGCGGGCACCTCGTCACGGGAGAGGTACTTCGGCTTCAGCGCCGCCACCTGCAGCGCGGCGTTGTGGGCCGCTTCGGCGTTGTCGCCCGTGTACTCGACGAGCACGCCGACGGCCGGGGGCAGCCCGGCACCACGACGGTGCAGGTAGGTGGTGACCTTCCCGTCGAAGGCGACCGCGCGGCGCAGCTCCAGCTTCTCGCCGATCTTGGCGGACAGGTCCTGGATCGCGTCGGCGACGGTCTTGCCGTCCTCCAGCTTGGCGCCCTTGAGCTGTTCCGCGTCGCTGCTGCGCAGCTTCTTCGCCGCTTCGACGATCTTGTCGGCCAGCGCGCCGAACTCCTCGTTCTTGGCGACGAAGTCGGTCTCCGAGTTCAGCTCGATCAACACGCCGCCGTCACCGGCGACGAGCCCCTCGGCGGTCGCGCGCTCAGCACGCTTGCCGACGTCCTTGGCGCCCTTGATGCGCAAGTACTCGACGGCCTTGTCGAAGTCGCCGTCGTTCTCCTCCAGGGCCTTCTTGCAGTCCATCATGCCCGAGCCGGTGAGCTCGCGGAGGCGCTTGACGTCTGCCGCGGTGTAGTTCGCCATCGTGCGTTGTCCGTTCCTTCGTGCGGTGCGCGGGAAAGTGGTCAGGAAGCAGTGGTCTGTTCGCTCGACTGTTCGGAGGCAGAGCCCTCGGAACCGGCGAGCAGCTCCTGCTCCCATTCGGGAAGCGGCTGGTCCGACGTCGAACCAGCATCGGGCTTGTCCTCGCCCTCCGCGGCCGCGCTGTTACGGCCGGAACGCGCCATCAGACCCGCGGCCGCGGCCTCGGCGACGACCTTGGTCAGCAGAGCGGCCGAGCGGATGGCGTCGTCGTTGCCCGGGATCGGGTAGTCGACCTCGTCGGGGTCGCAGTTCGTGTCGAGGATCGCGACGACCGGGATGTTGAGCTTGCGCGCCTCGTTGACGGCGATGTGCTCCTTCTTGGTGTCCACGATCCACACGGCGCTGGGAACCTTCGACATGTCGCGAATACCGCCGAGGGTCCGCTCCAGCTTGTCCTTCTCCCGCGTGAGCGTGAGGATCTCGCGCTTGGTCAGGCCCTGGAAGCCGCCGGTCTGCTCCTGCGACTCCAGCTCCTTGAGCCGCTGCAGACGCTTGTGCACGGTCTGGAAGTTGGTCAGCATGCCGCCCAGCCAGCGCTGGTTGACGAAGGGCATGCCGACGCGCCCCGCCTCGTTGGCGATGGCTTCCTGCGCCTGCTTCTTCGTGCCGACGAACAGGATGGTGCCGCCGTGGGCGACCGTCTCCTTGACGAACTCGAAGGCACGGTCGATGTAGGACAGCGTCTGCTGCAGGTCGATGATGTAGATGCCGTTGCGCTCAGTGAGGATGTAGCGCTTCATCTTCGGATTCCAGCGGCGGGTCTGGTGCCCGAAGTGCACGCCGGAATCGAGCAACTGCTTCATGGTGACGACGGCCATGGCCGGATTCGCACCTCTTCTGTGTTGAGCGTGCCGCGAGGGCACGCGTGGCCGGTTGTCGCGGAGAACCGGGTGATCCTCCGCCCTGGTGCCGTGCGGACGCCCGGACTCCGCGGGACTCACCGCCCGTGGAGACCGCCGAGCACCCGTGTTCCGCGCCGCCGCCCAGTGACGGTCACCGTCCGGTACCGCGGAACGCGCACGTGCACGCGAAGTCAGTCTGTGTGCACACAGACTGCGAGAACCAGTGTACGACGCCACGTGGCAGGACCTCGACTCGGCGGCCGGTTATCCACAGGTTCGACCGCCTTCGGTCCCCGTCGGGTCGGGCCTCGCGGCGCACGGACACGGTTGTCCACAAGCTGAGAAATCGGGCTTCCGCCTTCTCCTTCTCCACGGCCACGCTGGTCGCTATGCCGACCCTTTCACCGAGAAGCAGACCGCGAGCAGTCCGAACAGCGCTCACCACCGCTCTGGTGAGTGTCGGCATCCTCACGGCGGTGTCCGCGGTGTCCGCGGTGTCGGCAGGGTCGACGGGGTTCTTCACGCCGGGGTCCGCCGAGGCACGAGGAACCGAGGACACCCCGATCGAACGCGCTCTCGACCTCACGGCCGAAGCACCACGGTTTTCCTGGCCCCTGGCCGGTCGGCCGTCCGTGACACGTCCCTTCCATCGCCCGTCGAGTCCGTACGGGCCCGGGCATCGCGGTGTCGACCTGGCCGCCGTGCCAGGACAGGACGTACTGGCTTCCGCCGAGGGACGGGTCGTGTTCGCGGGCCGGGTGGCCGGACGCGGCGTCGTCTCGATCGACCATCCCGGTGGCCTGCGGACGACTTACGAGCCCGTGCGGTGGTCGGTGTCGTCCGGGCAACGGGTCCACCGTGGCCAGGTCATCGGCGTCGTCGAGCCCGGGCACGACGGGTGCCGAGTCGAAGCGTGTCTGCACTGGGGCGTGCGACACGGTGGCACCGGCGAGACCCACTACCTCGACCCGCTACGGCTCGTCGTCCCCGACGCGCCCCTCCGGCTCAAGCCTTGGGAGGGGACGGCCGGTCCGGCTCTGTGAACTCGAACGCTGTTCGGATGTTCAGGTGTTGGCGTTCTCGACGAGTTTGGCTCGAAGCCGCAGCACAGCACGCGTGTGGAGCTGGCTGACACGCGATTCGGTGACCCCGAGCACCTTGCCGATCTCGGCCAACGTCAGATTCTCGAAGTAGTAGAGGCTGACCACGATGCGGTCACGCTCGTTGAGCTGCGCGATCGCCTCGGCGAGCTGTTTGCGGTTGTCCTGGTCGACGAGTACGGCGACGGGGTCGACGGCTCCGTCGTCGGGCAGGGTGTCGGCGGGTGAACCCATGCTGTTGCCGTTGTCCCTGCTCGGGCCCATGAGGTCGTCGAGCGCGAGCACACTCGTCAACCGCAACTGGCCGTACAGGTCGCGTAGTTCCCGCAGCGTGATGCCCAGTTCGGCGGCGACTTCCGCGTCGGTCGGGGTTCGGCGCAGTCGTGCCCCCAGACGTTCGTGAGCACGCTCGACCTCCCGGGCCCTGCTGCGCACGACTCTGGGCACCCAGTCCTGGGAACGCAGGTCGTCGAGGATGGCGCCGCGGATGCGCTGCATCGCGTACGTCTCGAAACGCAGCCCGCGTTCCGGGTCGAACTTCTCGATGGCGTCGACCAGGCCGAAGATGCCCGACTGGATCAGGTCGGCGACGTCGATGTGTGTGGGTAGGCCCGTGCCCACCCGTCCAGCCACGTATTTGACGAGCGGAGCGTAGTGCAGGACGAGCCGGTCGCGGACGCGCTGACTCGGCGAGCGTACGAACTCCTTCCACAGGGCCTGGATGGCGGATTCGGCGGTGTTCTCGTCACCGGTGTCCGTGCGCGCACCCGGCTGAAGAGGAGTGTGGGGTTCCTCGGTGGTTGATGCGGTCATGACCTGTCCGCTTCCTTGCCCATCCTGCGGCAGGGCCGCGGCCACCTCGGCGCTGGCGGCCTCACTGGGCACGGGGGTGGGTCTGGTCATGGATCGCCTTCAGCCGCTCGACTGTCACGTGAGTGTAGAGCTGCGTGGTCGCCAGCGTAGCGTGACCGAGCAGTTCCTGAACGCTGCGAAGGTCAGCTCCGCCGTCGAGCATGTGGGTGGCCGCGGAATGCCGAAGCCCGTGCGGCCCGATGTCAGCGGCGCCGGGCACAGCCGCTACCGCGTCGTGCACGACACGACGTACCGTTCGCGGGTCCACCCGCTTTCCTCGAACACCGAGGAAGAGAGCCGCGCCGGAGTCGGCGGTGGCCACTTCCGGACGGCCCCGCCGCAGCCATGACCGAAGCGCGCGCTCCGAAGGCAGGCCGAACGGCACCATTCGTTGTTTCCTCCCCTTTCCCAGGATGCGGACGACCCGGCGATCGAAGTCGACGTCATCGATGTCGAGTCCGCACAGTTCTGAGATTCGCACACCTGTGGCGTACAGCAACTCGATCAGGGCGTGATCGCGTAATGCGACAGGGTGGCCGGTGTCAGCTCCGACCTCGCCGACACGCATGAGTTCGGCGGCTTCGTCCGCACGCAATACGCCGGGAAGCCTTCGATGTGGGCGGGGAGATGCCAGCCGAGTGCCCGGATCGGACGGTAACAGTCCACGTCGATGGGCCCACGCTGTGAAAGTCCTCGCCGATGCCGCCCTGCGTGCCAAGGTGGTTCGGCTGCGTCCTTCCTCGCGTTGCCGCGCCAGCCAAGCCCGGAGTACGCCGACGCCGAGTCCGTCCAATCCGGTGTCCAGCCGCTCGTCGTGTGCACTCGGGTCGCCGGCGTCATCCGCGTTCACTCCGTGGAGGAATGCCAGCAGTGACACCACATCACCGATGTAGGCCCGGGTGGTGTGCTGCGACAGCATGCGCTCGTCACGCAGGTAGTCCTCGTAGTCGGCCACGATTTCCGCCGACCGCGGAGGAAGGGCGGCGCGGAGCCTGGCCACATTGGAACGCGCCCCACTACGAGGACCCGTTGTCGTCATGCCATGACGCTGCGCTGCCGGGCTCTCCTAGTCAAGCATCGCCACGCGCGGGACCCGGATCGTGATCGTCATCCCCTCGTCGGTCCGGTGATACGCCTCGGTCGTCGCCGCCACCCGTTGTCGGACCGCTGTACCAGTCCGTCGAGTTCCAGAGCGGGCAACAGTGCCCGTACCCGGGAAAGCTCCACACCCGACTCCATGGCCACGGCTTCGGGCGAACGGCCTCCACGGCTGGGCAGCGCTTCGAACACACGCAGAGCTTCCGGGTCCAGACCATCGGTGTGACGCCGCGGGCCGTCACCGTGGTCGGCGAGCCCGCTGCCCACGCTGCCGACGCTTTCGACGATATCGGCGACGGAGTCGACCAATACGGCGTGAGAACGACGGATCAGGCGATGACACCCCACCGACAGCGCCGACCCCACAGGTCCTGGCACCGCCATGACCACCTTGCCGAGAGTTCCCGCCGTGGCAGCCGTGTTCTGGGCCCCGCTGCGACAGCCTGCCTCGACCACGACGGTGCCCGCCGACAAGGCGGCGATGAGGCGGTTACGGACCAGGAAGCGATGACGTGCCGGCTGTGTTCCGGGCGGATACTCCGACACGACCGCACCACACTGCGCCACTCGATCGAGCAGTCGCACATGCCCCGCGGGGTAACCCACATCAAGACCGCACCCGAGCACCGCGACGGTGACGCCGTCGGCCGCGAGCGATCCCCGATGAGCCGCGCCGTCGATGCCGTAGGCGGCGCCGGACACGACGGTCATCCCCGCATCGGTGAGTTCGTAAGCGAACTCGGCTGCCGTGTTTTCGCCGTAGTCGGTGGCCGCACGCGCGCCGACGATCGCAACGGCGGAGTCGAGCGCGTCGTCGAGCGATGCGGAGCCACGAACCCACAACGCCAGCGGCGGGGCCATGCCCTTCACTCCCCGCCCGCTCGCGACCTCCAACGACAACAACGGCCATGCGGGCCACTCGTCGTCCTCGGGAATCACCAACCTCGCACCGTGTTCCGCCGCGCTCTCCAAGTCGTGCTCGGCACGATCGAGATCCCGACGGGCGGCCGTCTCGGCGGCCACGGACTCGGGCACAGCCGCTTCACGCACCCGGTCCGCCGCCTCGACGGGACCGTGCTCAGCGACGAACCGGTGTAGGGCGAGCGCTGGTGGTTCGGCGACGCGAAGCAGGTAGGCGCGGGCGAGACGCTCGGCATCGGTCATCACGCCCTCCGTTCCCGGAATTCGAGGGCGGACGCCACGTGGTCGGCATCGGGCCGGGGCGCTCCGGCGAGATCGGCCAACGTCCAGGCGACGCGTAAACAACGATCAGCGCCCCTCGCCGTGAGCGCTCCGCGCTGTAAACCGCGCTCCACCACGGCCGTGGTCGTTCGGGGCAGAGCGAACTCCCGCCACAGAACAGGACCGGGCACGGCGGCGTTGACCCGCCACCCGTGGTCGGCCCACCGCGCGGCCGCGCGTTCCCGTGCCGCCACGACACGTTGCCGCACCTGCTCGGTGGACTCGGGAGGTTGAAGGTCGTGGAGCCTCATGGCAGTGACCGGCCGCATTCGCACCCGCAAGTCCACCCGGTCGAGCAGCGGCCCCGACAACCGGGTCGAGTACCGCCGCCGCGCGGCCGGTGTGCACGTACAGTCCGTTTCCCGAGGCGGCGCACACGGGCAGGGATTGCTCGCAAGCACCAACTGGAACGCAGCGGGATACCGCACGACGCCTTTGATCCGGGCGAGGCGGATCTCCCCCTCCTCGAGCACCGTCCGCAGGGCTTCCAGCCGCTCGGATCCGAATTCCGCGGCTTCGTCGAGAAACAGAACCCCTCGATGGGCTTTGCTGATGGCTCCCGGAGTCGCGACACCACTGCCACCTCCGACGAAGGCCGCCGGGGAGATCGAATGATGAGGCGCGACGAACGGCGGCACACACGTCGGCGGAGACGACCTGTCCAACGAACCGTCCACCGACCGGATGGCCGCTACTTCCAGCGCTTCCTCCTTCGACAGCGGCGGAAGCAATCCCGGCAAGCGAGTAGCGAGCATGGTCTTGCCGATTCCGGGCGGCCCGGTGAGCAGCAAGTGGTGTCCACCCGCCGCCGCGACCTCCAACGCCCACCGAGCCTCCGGCTGACCCACCACGTCGGCCAGATCGGGCACGGTCCGCGTGCCGGTCGGCTCGACCGGATCGGGTCGGCACAACTCCGCCTCCCCGCGCAGCCAGTCGACGACATCGGCGAGAGTGGGAGCGCCGAACACCTCGACTCCGTCGACGAGTGCCGCCTCCGGTACCGACTCGGCGGGAACGACGGCACGCCGGTACCCGACTCCTCGCGCCGCCAGCAGCGCCGGAAGCACTCCGGGAACACTGCGAAGCCGCCCGTCCAATGCCAGCTCCCCGAGCAGAACCGTGCCGCCCAGCTTGTTCACGGGCACAGACGCCGACGCGGCGAGCACGGCGACGGCGATACCGAGGTCGTAGGAGGAACCGACCTTGGGCAGATTCGCGGGGAAGAGTCCCAGAGTAACCTTGGTGTCGGGCCAGCTCTGGCGGCTGTTGCGGACGGCGGCCCGAACCCTGTCCTTGGCCTCACGCAGACCGGGGTCGGGCAGACCCACAAGTTTGGTGCCAGGCATGCCGGCACCGATGTCCGCCTCGATCTCGACCAGTTGCCCTTCGATGCCCAGTAAGGCGATCGACCAGGTTCGCGCCAGCGCCATTCAGAACGCCTCCACGAGGTGCTGAAGACGAGGCGGCCCGTCCTGCGGGTACTCGATGGCGATCACATCGAAGCGCAACGGGCACCACGCCACCCGACGAGCCGCCAGCCAGCGCAAAGTCAGTCTGCGGATGCGGTGGCGCTTGTCCTGGGTGACGGATTCGGCCGGACTCCCGTAACCGCGGCCCGAACGGGTCTTCACCTCGCACACGACGAGCGTCCTGCCGTCGGTGGCGAGAATGTCCAACTCCCCCTCGCGGCACCGCCAGTTACGTTCCAGGATCACCAATCCTTGGCGCCGCAAATGCTCGGCAGCCAGGTCCTCACCGCGCCGTCCCAGAGCGGCCCGCGATCCCCCTCGCGCTCCGGTGCTCACGGCACCCACAGCGTCCACGGCGCTCACACGCCTCACCCCCGATGCTCGGCTTCTCCCGGTACGCAGACCACGCTGCCAGCACGAACACCGGAACAACCAGGCCACGATCACAGGCCTGTGGACAACCGACCCCCTGTGGACAACTCGCCACAGCACCGAACACGGCACGGCCCGACGGTGCTAAAGCACGACGCCGCCGTGCCCCGGATCAGGCGCTGAACGGACCGTCCTCGGGCAGTCGCAGCTCGGGCTTGTCGAGCTCTTCCACATTGACGTCCTTGAAGGTGATCACCCGGACGTTCTTGACGAAGCGTGCCGGACGATACATGTCCCACACCCATGCGTCCGACATCCGCACCTCGAAATACACGTCGCCACCGCCGTCACGTACCTGCACGTCCACGGCATTGGCCAGGTAGAAGCGCCGCTCCGTCTCCACGACGTACGAGAACTGCCCGACGATGTCGCGGTACTCGCGGTACAACGACAGTTCCATCTCGGTCTCGTATTTCTCGAGATCCTCTGCGCTCATGAAACTCGAGCCCCTCCTCGCGCGCCTTGCAATTCGTCGTCGGCAGAAGCTCCATTCTCGCTCACTACCGCCGTACCGGCACCCGCCGCCGCGCCGGCATACGTACCAGCGGCAGCTCCCGCTTGCAAAGCGGCAGCACTGAGCAGAACCCGCCGAGGCGGACGCATGCCGTGCGCGGCCGCCGCGGAGGCTACGTTCGTGAACGACCAGCGGTGCGCCTCACACGGCCCGTGCGCGGCCAAAGCCGTCCGATGCTCGGCGGTCGTGTACCCCTTGTGCACGTCGAATCCGTACATCGGATGCTCGGCGTGCAGGCCGACCATGATCCGATCCCTCGTCACCTTCGCGAGCACCGAAGCCGCCGCGACACAGGCCACCGCGCGATCTCCCTTCAACACCGGAACACTCGGTGCGGGTAAGCCCGGCACGCGAAAACCGTCGATCAACACGTAACCCGGTCGCTGCGAGAGTCCCGCGACCGCGCGTCGCATTCCCTCGATGTTGGCGGTGTGGATACCCCTCACGTCGATCTCGGCCGGAGGGACCACGACGATCGAGTAATCCAGCGCCCGACGCAGAATCCGCTCGTACACGCGGTCCCGCGCCAGCGGAGTGAGCAGTTTGGAGTCGGTGAGCTCGGATAGCCTCGCCCCGTCACCGGAACGCAACACGCACGAGGCCACCACGAGCGGCCCCGCACAAGCCCCGCGTCCCGCCTCGTCCACGCCGGCGACAGGCCCCAGCCCCCGTCGGTCCAGGGCGGCTTGCAACGCCCACGACGTGGCACCACGAATGACGGCGCGAGGTGGACGGAGCACGCCCACGCTGTCAGCGCTCACTGCGCTATCGCTCCCGTCCAACCAACCTCGTCACCACCCGGCGCGTTCCCGCGCCGATCTTCCGGCTCACAAAGAGGGTGGGCCAGGCAGCCAGCACACCCGCCGCCAAGGGTAGTCCCTGCTGCCAGGCGGGCGCACTCATCGCCGCCGTCTCGGCGGATTCCTGCGGGTTGTGATCGCTCACCACGTCCCAGCGGGACGGGGGCAGGACGATGAGCCGCGCCTTGCCGATGATGTTCTCCTCGGGCACGACACCGCGTTCACCACCGCCACCCTGGTACCGGGAGTCGGCGGAATTGTTGCGGTTGTCGCCCATCACCCAGAGGGTTCCCTCCGGCACCGTCACGGGTCCGAACTCAGGCTGCTCGCGCTCGCCCTGCCAGTAGATGTACGGCTCATGCAGCGGTTCACCGTCGACCATGACCCGGTTTTCCTCGTCACAGCACTCGACGGTCTGTCCGCCCGTGGCGATGATGCGCTTGACGAAGTCCCGTTCATCGGGCGGGGCGAGTCCGAACGCGGACCCGATGTTCTGGAAGAAACCCGCGATCGGGTTGTCGGACGAGTTCGTCGGCGGGTCGTCCTCCACCCACGGACCCGGGCCGCGGAAGACCACGACGTCACCGGGGGCCGGATCGGTGAAGTGATAAGTGACTTTGTCGACAAGGATCCGGTCCGGCGTACATCCGGGGCAGCCGTGCAGTGTCTGCTGCATCGAACCCGAGGGGATCATGTAGACCCGGGCGACGAACTGCTGGATGAAAAAAGCCAGCACGAGCGCGACGACGATGAGAATGGGCAGCTCTTTCCAGAAGGAACGCTGCTTCTTCTGCTTCGCCGCCCCCTGTGCCTCGGACTTACCGGAGCCTCGGGAAGTCTCGGACATCTCGGAGTCAGCGGACGCCCGCGCTCCGGAAGGAGGCGGATCGCCCGACTCCGATGAGGCGGCGTTCGTAAACGCCTTCGGTTCGTTCTCGTCGTCGGGACGACCCGGCTCGTCTTCCGCAGCGTTCGAAGGCACTGACTCCACCACGTCGTCAGATTACGGCAGCCGGCCTGATTGCTCAGGACGCAGAGGGCGTCTCGCGACGCTCCCGGATCTTGGCGGCCTTACCGTGCAGGTCACGAAGGTAGTACAGCTTCGCACGACGCACGTCACCGCGTTTGGCGACCTCGATCTTGGCGATGTTCGGCGAGTGCACGGGGAACGTGCGCTCCACGCCGACACCGAAGGAGACCTTGCGCACGGTGAAGGTCTCGCGGATACCGCCGCCCTGGCGACGGATGACCACGCCCTCGAACACCTGGTTACGCTCGCGGTTGCCCTCGATGACGCGGACGTGAACCTTCAGCGTGTCGCCCGGGCGAAAATAGGGGATGTCAGAACGCAGCGACTCGGCTTCCAACGCGTCCAGCGTGTTCATCGGTGTCCGTCCTCGTCCTTGTGTGGCAGTGTGGCTTCACATGGTCCGGGCGCGCGCCGGCCAGCCAGTGTCACCGGCAGTGTCACCGACAGCGGGCGGCCCAGGAGCTTCGGCGCGTGAACCGGTCGCGCCAACCTCGCAAGTATGGCAGACGTACCCAGGCGTCACTCATCGGCCTCCCGTCGGAGCCGGTCGAGCACCTGGAGGTCATGCTCGTCCAGGCTACCTTCCGGCAACCGCTCCAGCAGCTCAGGCCTGCGGTGGAAGGTTCTCGCCAACGACTCGTCCCTACGCCAGCGATCGATGAGCGCATGGTTGCCCGAACGCAACACGGACGGCACAGCCAGGCCACGCCACACCTCGGGCCTGGTGTAGCTCGGCCCTTCCAGCAAGCCGTCGGAGAACGAGTCCTGCTCGGCCGAGACCGGGTTGCCCAACACACCCGGCAACAGCCGCACGATGGCCTCGACGATCACGAGCACCGCCGCTTCTCCCCCGACCAGCACGTAGTCACCGATCGACACCTCGTCCACACGCATACGGCGCGCGGCGTCGGTCATCACCCGCTGGTCGATGCCCTCGTAACGGCCACACGCGAACACGAGGTGCTGCTCGCGTGCGTATTCCCGGGCGACCTGTTGAGTGAACTGTCTGCCGGCGGGAGTGGGCACGATGAGGCGGGTCCGCTCATCGCACACGTCGTCGAGCGCCTCGCCCCACACCTGCGGCTTCATCACCATGCCGGGGCCGCCGCCGTAGGGCGCGTCGTCGACGGCTCGATGCACGTCGTGGGTCCAGTCGCGTAGATCGTGCACGCCGAGTTCCAGCAGCCCACGGTCGAGCGCTCGCCCCAGCAGGGCAGCGCGTAGCGGCTGCAGGTACTCCGGAAAGATCGTGACGACGTCGATGCGCAGTGGCGGCCGCGACGGTTGAGACGACCGAGACGACTGAGAAGCGTCGTCCTGCGCCGTGGGCCGCTGCGGGGAGCTCGACTCGCTCACCTTTCCCTCTCCCACTCTCGGGCACGAGAAACCGGTCGGATTCAGTCGGGTCAGGCCTCGAGCAGCCCTTCGGGTGGGTCGAGCACGACCCGGCCCTCGCCGACCTCGACGCGCGGCACGATCGCCATCACAAACGGCACCAGCACCTCACGTCGGCCCTCGGGTTCCTCGACCTCGACAGCCAGCAGTTCACCACCGGGCGAGTGCACGACCTCGCGCACAGTACCGACCACCGTGCCGTCGACGAGCTCGGCCCGCAGACCTTCGAGCTCGTGGTCGTAGAACTCGTCGGGGTCGTCGATCGGCGGCAGGTCCGCGACGTCGACCCACAGCGTCACGCCCCGGACCTCCTCGGCCGCCGTGCGGTCGGGGATCTCGGAGAACCGTACGAGCAGCCGTCCGCCGTGAGGGCGGACGGCTGCCACGGTGAGCGGGCGAGCACGGCCGTCCCGGTCCTTGCCGGTGAGTACCGCACCCGGCGCGAAACGCTCTTCCGGGGAGTCGGTGCGCACGTCCACGGCGAGTTCCCCGCGGATACCGTGCGGCTTCACGATCCGCCCCACCACGACCTGCACGCCAGGTGCCTTCCGCGCTCTATCGATCGGTGTCGACGACATCCACGCGGACGCCGCGACCACCGACAGCTCCCATCACGGTGCGCAGAGCGGTGGCCGTGCGGCCACCACGGCCGATCACCTTGCCGAGGTCGTCCGGGTGGACGTGCACCTCCAAGGTGCGACCTCGACGGGTGGTGATCAGCTCCACCTGCACGTCGTCGGGATTGTCGACGATGCCGCGCACCAAGTGCTCGAGGGAATCGGCGAGGAAGCTCACGCCTGGTCGGCCTTCTTCTCCGCCGAGTCACCGGACTCGGAAGCCTCGCCGGCCTCGCTCTTCTCGGTCTTCTCGGACTTGTCGCCCTTTTCAGCCTTCTCGGCCTTCTTGCCCTTCTTCTTGGGCGTGGTGGCCTCGACAGCGGGCTCCTCGTTGGCGGCGGCCAGCGCAGCGTTGAACAGCTCCTGCTTCGACGGCTTAGCCTCCGGCTGGCGGAGCGTGCCCTCGGCACCGGGCAGCCCCTTGAACTTCTGCCAGTCGCCGGTGACCTCCAGGATGCGCTGCACAGGCTCCGTGGGCTGGGCGCCAACCTTCAGCCAGTACTGAGCACGCTCCGAGTCCACCTCAATGAAGCTGGGCTCGTTCTTCGGGTGGTACTTGCCGATGGTCTCGATGGCCCTTCCGGCACGACGGGTGCGGGCGTCCGCGACCACAATCCGGTAGTAGGGCGCACGAATCTTACCGAGGCGCTGCAGCTTGATCTTGACAGCCACGGGTGTGGGTACTCCTGTCGTCTTCTCGTACTCGGGTCGGGACACGATCCGAGTGGGGAGCCGGATCCGGGTGCCCGCAGGTATATGTGTATCGCTCCGGCACGGTGAGAGGGCCCGAACCGGAGCGGGCAAGCCACTATTTTGCCAGATCGGACCAACCCGGTTCGTGCCGGGGAGCGGGAACACGCCACCGACACGCCACCGACACGCCACCGACACTGCACTGTCACTGCACTGACACCGCCGAAGCCATCCGACAGCGCACGTCAATCGGTGAGAACTCCCAGCGAGGTCAGCAGAATGGCCAACGCAGGGAGGAAGTTGTTCATCTGGTGAGCGACGATGCTGCCGAGCAGTCGACCGGTCACCAAACGGGCCAAGCCGATCGGAACGGCGATGACCAGGAGCAACGACGTACGCAGTGGTTCGAGATGACTCACCGCGAACACCGCCGTGGACAACACGAACGCCGCGAACCGGCCCCAACGTTCGCTCCCCCAACCCAACCGCTCGGCCGCGCCCCAGAGCAGACCGCGATAGATGATCTCCTCACAGATCGGGCCCAGCAGCCACAGATAGAGGAACATCGTCACGGCCGCCGACACCGACATCGGCTTGTCCTCCACCAGCATGCTGATGGCCGAGGTCGCGTTGTCGTCACCCACCACCCGGGTCCAGACCAGCACCCCCGTCACCGTGCACACGAGTCCGAGCACGCCGAACTTCAGGCCGATCTTCACGTCGTCCCAACGCCACACCAGACACAGGTCGGCGAGAGGGCCGTTGCCCCGGAGCTTGGTGATGGCCAACGCCACGATCGCCGCGAACACGGTGGGGGTCATCGTGCCGATGAGCACGTCCCGCACGGGGATCGACTCCAACGTGTTCGGGCCGATGACGGCGCCCACGAACGCCGCGGTCGCCAGCAGCACGCCTTCCACGAACAGAAACGCGCCGAATCCCCATCGATGGGTGGGCGGCCGGTAGCCCGGTGCCGCGTCCGAAGAACCCTGCGCCGACCTGACCGGCGACAACGCCCCCGAACGGTCCCCGGAGGGTTCGACCTCACGTGCCGGGTCCTGCGAATCCGATGACCTCACGCGCGCGTCTCCTCCGCCGTGCCGCGATCTTCCCACCCGAGCCTACTTCGCGTTTCCGGTCGGTCACGCCGCGCTGAAAAGCAGCAACGCGGGAGGAAGGTTGTTGGTGGCATGGGCGACGATGCTCGCGCTCACCCTGCCGGTGATCATTCGTGCCGCGCCGATGGCGATGCCCTGGCCGAACAACGCGAGCGTGCGTGATGGCTCCCCGTGCACCTGGGCGAACACGAGCGCGGTGAGCACGAGGATCACCCAGGGCGGCACCCGGTAGTACGCGAGACCGCCCCACAACGCTCCGCGGAACAGCAGTTCCTCGGTCAGCGGCGCGACCACGACCAGCACGATCACCGCGAGGACGAGCCACCCGACACCGGACATCATGTCCCGCAGCACGTTCGTGGCCGAATCGGACAGATACTCACTGCCGTAGACCTGGAGCAACAACAGGTTCAACACATACGCCGCGAGCAGGGAGAACCCGCCGCAAGCCAGCCCGACCCGCACGTCCCGACCGGTGAGCAGCAACCCGAAGTCCGAACGGATACCCCCGCCCCACTTCCGTGAGGCGTACACCGGGCCGAGCCCGAGGAGCAGATTGGGCAGAAACGCCAGGAGGACGAAAGGACCGAGGTCGGACAGATCCCACGTCGTCACGAGACCGTCGAACACGAATCCCGTCAACAGCAGGGACAACAGGTAATAGAGACTGAGGGAGATGATGAAGGCGAGCAATCCCCAATGTGCGCCGAGAACGAGCCCGTCACGAGCAGGCTGCGAGCCCTCGTCGTGCTCCACCACACCTCCCCGGTCCGCAAGCGCCGATGGCCCCTGCAGCCAACCCTACGGCGGAGCGGCCGATCGCGTCAGTCGATCACCACTCCGCGCAGGACGATGTGTCGAGGACGGCGTAGCACGGACAGGTCCTCCCGCGGATCGGCGTCCAACACCAACAGATCGGCGGAAGCGCCCTCGGTGAGTCCGTCGACGCCCAGCCAGTCCCGCGCGGCCCACGACCCCGCCGCCAACGCCTGCTCGCGGGTCATCCCCGCTCGGTGCAGGGCCTCGATCTCGTCAACGAGCCTGCCGTGTTCGATCATGCCGCCCGCGTCGGACCCGGCGTAGACGGCGACCCCGGCGTCGACGGCCGCGCCCACCATGTCGGACACCCCCGCGTGCAACGCCCGCATGTGGGCGGCATAGGTGGGGTATCGAACCGCCTTGTCCGCGATCTCGGGGAAGTTCTCGATGTTGATGAGCGTGGGCACCAGCGCCGTGCCCCGCCGGGCGAGCTCCGCCAGCTGGTCGGCCGAAAGCCCCGTGCCGTGTTCGAGACAGTCGATGCCCGCATCGATCAGCCCGGGCAACGCGGCCTCACCGAACACATGCGCCGTGACCCGTGCTCCGGCGTCGTGGGCAACCTTGACGGCCTCGGCGAGAACGTCGTCCGGCCACAACGGCGCGAGATCACCCACGGACCGGTCGATCCAGTCGCCGACGAGTTTCACCCAACCGTCGCCGTCCGCGGCCTGCGCCGCCACCGCGTCCGGCAGCTGATCGGGGTGTTCGAGTTCGAGACCCAGGCCGGGCAGGTAGCGCTTGGGCAACGCCAGGTGCCGACCGCTGCGGACGATCCGAGGCAAATCGTCGTGGCGTTGCAGCGGCCGCACATCGAGCGGCAGACCGCAATCCCTGATCAGCAACGTTCCCGCGTCCCTGTCGCGCAGCGCCTGTTCCCGCGCCTGCTCCAGCGTGGTAGGTCCATCGGCGCCGATACCGGGATGGCAGTGCGCGTCCACCAGCCCCGGCACCAGAAAAGCCCCGTCCAGAGTGCGGGCGCCCTCGACCGGCTCGAACGTGATCCGGCCGTCACTGATCCAGACGTCGCGCTCCTCGCCTTCGGGGAGCACGACCCCTCGCAGGTGGTACATGGCCCTTTCCCCGGCCTACTTCTTTTTCTTCGGCAGGTTCAGCTTCGACGGGTCGAACCCGGGAGGCAGTTCGTTCAGCCCACCACCGAGCTGCGACAGGTCGGGCATGCCGCCTCCCTGCGGGAGTCCGCCGGGGAAGCCACCGGGGAAACCGCCCTTGACCTTGGGCGGCGTGGGCCCCTTGTTCTTGCCCTTCTTCCCCTTCTTGCCCTTGCGCTTCTTCGTGGCGCTGGCGCCCCCACCGAATCCGAACCGGCCCGCCATCTGCTGCATCATCTTGCGGGCCTCGAAGAACCGGTTCACGAGGTCGTTGACCTCCCGGACGGTCACCCCGGAGCCCTTGGCGATGCGCTGCCGACGCGACGCATTGATGATTTTCGGATTGGCGCGCTCGGCCGGGGTCATACCACGGATGATCGCCTGGAGCCGGTCGAGTTGGGAGTCGTCGACCTGGGCGAGCTGGTCCTTCATCTGGCCCGCACCGGGCAGCATGCCGAGCAAGTTGCCGATGGGGCCCATGCGGCGGACGGCCTGCATCTGCTCCAGGAAGTCTTCCAGCGTGAGCTCGCCGGTGCCGAGCTTGGTCGCGGCTTCCTCGGCCTTCTCCTGGTCGAACGCCTGCTCGGCCTGCTCGATGAGGGTGAGCATGTCGCCCATGCCGAGGATGCGGCTGGCCATCCGGTCCGGGTGGAAGACGTCGAAGTCCTCCAGCTTCTCGCCGTTGGAGGCGAACAGGATCGGCTTGCCCGTCACGTGCCGCACCGACAGTGCCGCACCACCACGGGCGTCACCGTCCAGCTTCGTCAGCACCACACCGGTGAAGCCGACACCGTCCCGGAACGCCTCCGCCGTGGTCACGGCATCCTGACCGATCATGGCGTCCACGACGAACAGGGTCTCGTCGGGCGAGACGGCGTCACGGATGTCGGCGGCCTGCCGCATCAGCTCCTCGTCGACACCGAGCCGACCGGCCGTGTCGACGACGACCACGTCGTGTTGCGCCCGGCGGGCCTCCTCGATCGACCGGCGGGCGACGTCCACCGGGTCGCCGACGCCGTTACCCGGCTCGGGAGCGAACGTGGTCACTCCCGCCCGCTCACCGACGACCTGCAGCTGGGTGACCGCGTTCGGCCTCTGGAGGTCACACGCCACGAGCAACGGTGCGTGGCCTTGCTTCTTCAGCCACCGCGCGAGCTTGCCCGCCAGCGTGGTCTTACCGGAACCCTGCAGACCCGCCAGCATGATCACGGTGGGCGGGGTCTTGGCGAGGTTCAGCCTGCGGGTCTCACCGCCGAGGATGCCGATGAGCTCCTCGTTGACGATCTTGATGACCTGCTGGGCCGGGTTGAGCGCCTGCGAGACCTCCGCGCCCTTGGCCCGCTCCTTGACGTGCTTGATGAATTCGCGCACCACCGGCAGCGCGACGTCCGCCTCCAGCAACGCGATACGGATCTCGCGCGCCGTCGCGTCGATGTCGGCGTCCGAGAGCTTCCCTTTGCCACGCAGGTTCTGCAGGACCGACGTGAGCCGATCGGAGAGTGTGTCGAACACGGGGTGCACGCTCCAGCGGGTCGTGGTTATCGAGGCCGGTATGCGGGCCGACCGCGATTTCCAAGGGTAGACGACCGCGGCTGGTCGACGGTCGGCCCGCCCGGTCGGCACTCCCCCCAATGCGTCCCCCTCCCGATCGGGCGGGCCTTGTCCCGACGAGGCGCCCGCCGGGCCCGGCTTGCGTTTTTCAACGTTCGCCAGACCCCCAGCGACTGGCGACCGTGTGAGGCCGGTGCGAGCACCTCATCGGGAACGACTACAGATTGCCCGGAAAAACGGCGCCACGGCAGAGTGAAGACACTGAGTAACCGGTGAGTAGTTCTACGCAATTCCGACGGGTTCCCACCGCGACGGGGGCCTGCGAGCCCATCATCCACGGACGAGCCTTGGTTTTCCACGGAAACGCCCACAACGGTGCGACCGCACCCCCACCCGGCCCGGCTCCGGCTTTCCCGGGACTTTCCCGGGACTTTCCCGGCCTTGCCGCTAGTGCTCTCGCACGATGTTCCGGACGGGGACACAAGCGGATCCAAGCGCCGAAAACGCTGCTACGGCATGTTTCGCGCGCCCAGACCCACGGGTTCCGCTGCGGTCACGTTTCCGGGTGCCGGGACGTGGTCGAATAGGGCTCATGCGTGCGAGTTCCCCTCCCCCGAATTCCTCGACGCCCTCGACATCCACGACGCTCTCGCCACTGCCCGACACCGTCGTGGCCGCATTGCGCTGCTCGATCTGCGGTGATCCGGTCGTGCTGCGGGACCGGACATTGAGATGTGGGCAGCGACACACATTCGACCTCGCGCGCCAGGGCTACGTCAATCTGCTGCACGCCAAGGTCCCGAAGGGCACCGCGGACACGACGGAGATGGTCGCCGCCAGGGACGCGTTCCTGAAAAGCGGCTTCTACGCACCACTGGCCCAGACCCTCGCCGACAAGGCACGGGGGCGGCTGGTGGTGGACGCGGGCGCGGGAACGGGCTACTACCTCGCACACGTATTGGACGCACTGCCGGACGCCACGGGACTCGCCCTCGACGTGTCCGCGCCCGCACTGAAACGGGCAGCCCGCGCCCACCCGAGGCTGGGTGCGGTCGTGTGGAACCTGTGGCAACCGTGGCCGGTAGGCACGAACAGCGCAGACCTGGTGATCAATGTCTTCGCTCCCCGCAACGTGGAGGAGTTCCGCCGCGTCCTCACACCGGGCGGCACACTGCTGGTGGCGGGCCCCGGACCCGATCACCTCCGTGAGCTGGCCGAGTCACTGCCCTTGCTCGACGTGGGCACCGACAAGTCCGAGCGCCTCGACAACGCACTGGCGGACGGTTTCACACTCGTCGACCGCACACGGGTGGACGGGCGGGTCACCCTGTCCGCCGAGGACGTGCGCAATGCCGTACTCATGGGCCCCAACGCCCACCACCTGCACCGCGACGGTCTCGGTGATCGCCTCGCCACCATCACCGAACCGGTGACCGTGACGACGTCGTTCACGGTGGCGACCTACACGAGACGAAGGTGAGGCCGAAAATGGAACTGTCTGCGACCGTCCTGACCGACCCCGCGTGGCTGGCCGACGACCTACGGCGGGCGCGTCGGCTGCACGGCCCCGCCGACCCCGTCGTGCTCGGCACCATCCGCTGGTACTCGGTGTCCTCGGTGCTGGTCGCCCCGGCGCTCGAACCGTGGGTACACACCGGTGTGGCCCGAGACCCCTCGCTGGACGCCGTGACACTCGACGTCACCGACGACGGCCGGTTCCTCGACGCGTACTCGTCCCGGACACTGGGCACGGACCCGGGTGACCTCGGCGCGGCACTCGTGCGTGCCGTCGACGGCGCGGTCACGGCGTTCTCCCAGACCAGCGGAGCATCGGCGCGGGCATTATGGGCCGTCGCCGTCGACTCGATCGCCAACCGGCTGCTGTGGACGGGATCGACCACGGGCGACACGCACGGCGCCAGGCGCATGGCCGACGAACTAGTCGAACACATGGCGCGGGCGGCGCGCGACGTGCCCGGCTGCGTGTGGAACGGCTCGCCGAGGCCCCGGTTCACGACCGTGGGCGAACGTCCCGTGGTGCGGCGCTCGTCGTGCTGCCTGATCTACGAGGCTCCGACCACGCTCGGCGCGAAGTGCGTCAGTTGTCCCCGGCAGTCCCCCGCGGACCGAGAACGGCGACTGCGCACGCTGCTGGGCCCCTGAGCTGCTCGAGCACGGCCGATGGGTCACATTTCGACGAGCCTTTGTGCCCTGCTGCCTGCCGGGCATCGTGACGCAGAGTCGATGTGAGCCGGTAGCAGTCGGCCACACAGCCACGGCCTGGAGAAACGATGACCGCCCCTATAGAGACGCACGCACTCACCGAGGCCGAATGCCTCGACCTGCTGAGAACCGAACCCATCGGACGGCTCGTCTTCACCGAGAACGCGCTGCCGGCCATCCGTCCGATGCACTTCGTGCTCGACGGTCGGGACGTGCTCGTCAGAACGGTGGAGGACTCGTGGGCCCGCCGGGTGGTGGACACGGTCGTGGCATTCGAGGTCGACCGCATCGACGACGCGAGCCACACCGGATGGAGCGTCGTACTGCTCGGCACCGTCACGGCTGTCACCGACATCGACACGCTGGTCCAGGTCACGGACTTCCGCAACCGGCCGTGGGTGCCGAGCCACCGCGACCGGTATCTACGCATCCGACCGGGTCAGCTCACGGGGCGGCGGCTCTCGTTCGCGCCGGTCTGAGTCAGTTCCCCCGGCCGGCTTCGACGAAGGACCTCACCGACACACCGGCTTCGACGAGTGCCTTGCGGACCCTGCGAGCGAGATCCACGGCCCCCGGCGTGTCGCCGTGGACGCACAGGGACTGCGGGCGCAGCGTCAGCACGCTGCCGTCCACGGCGCGCACGGCACCCTCCACCGCCATGCGCACGCTGCGCTCGACCACCTCGTCGGGGTCGCGCACCACGGCATGCGGTTCCCGCCGCGACACCAACGTGCCCTCCGGGGTGTAGGCGCGGTCGGCGAAGGACTCCAACACCACGGCCAGCCCCGCTTCTTCCGCCTGCCGCACGAGTTCCGAGCCCGGTAGGCCCAGCACCGGAAGGGTGGGGTCGTAACGCCGGATCGCGTCCACCACGGCGGCGGCCTGCTCGGCGTGGTAGACCACGGCGTTGTAGAGCGCGCCGTGCGGCTTGACGTAGCGCACGGCCGAACCGGCGATCCGGGCGAACCCGTCGAGCGCGCCGATCTGGTAGATGACGTCGTTGGCCAGGTCGTCGGGGTCCATGTCGATGAAGCGACGACCGAACCCGGCCAGGTCGCGATAGCCGACCTGAGCGCCGATCACCACCCCGCGTTCGGCGGCGCGCTCGGTGACCCGGCGCAGCACGCTCGGGTCGCCCGCGTGGAAACCGCACGCGACGTTGGCGCTGGTCACCACGTCCAACAACGCGTCGTCGTCCCCGAGCGGCCAGGTACCGAAACCCTCGCCCAGGTCGCTGTTGAGGTCGATCACCACGTCCACGTCGACAGAGTAATCGTCTTGCGGCGGGCCGTGGACAGCCCACGCGGTCGAATCGGGCCCGGTGCCGCTGCTTCGGCGGACGACATTCCGGCCCTTCGACAGCGCAGGGCGGCCACGATCCGACCGTCGAGACGCGTCAACGTTTCCGACGGCGCGAAGGCGTCGAAATCCTCGTACTCACGTCCCCGCATTCCCCGGCGCGGGCGGCATCGGCGTCTCGTCGACCTGGATGCTCATCCGGGCACGACCACTGTCGTATGACGTTTCGCGACCGGAACTCCGGCTGCGTGTTGTGAATTTCTGCGTAAGAGTCGTTTACTCCAACCCACGTCACTGGAGCTCCTCGGCCGGTCGCTGTCGTACCTCCCCGACTCCGGCGGCGAACGAGCGAGTCAGCTCATTGATCAGCCAAGCCAGCCTCCGAGCAAGAGAACACCGCCGCCGACGGCGATCGCGATGCCGACACCAGCACTCACGGCTTCGTCCTCCCAGGTCGGATGATGGAAAAGGATTGCTCGGACAGTACACGCAACACGGTGTTCAGCACGGCAGCACTGTCTGGGACGAAAACAGCACGAAGACCGGGCGACCCGGCCTCACCCGCCCTCAGGGCGGACCGAGGAGATGAGTTCCTGGAAGTCCCCCACGAGTTGATCGAGCGCTTCCAGCTGCACGGTCAACACGAACTGCAGGACCGCTCTGCGGTCGGGGTTGCCGGTGTCCTGCATACCGATATAGGTCTGCACCTGCACGAGTTCCTGGGCGCGTCCCTCCACCTCCGTGGAGAACCGCACCACTTGCGTCAGCCCGGGATTCTCCGCAGTACCGCTTTCCTCGCGTTTCTCCACCCGCACATCGGTACTCGAGGTACGCAGCCCGCCCAGACCCTCGTCGGCGATCTCCGTCAGCGGCACCGACCTCGGCGGGCGGAACCGATTGCCATCCGTCCGGCAACGAGAACTCGATCGGTACCGGCAACTCGGCCGCCAAAGCGGCACCGGGATTCTGGGGCGCGGTGGACTGCGCCGGGGCTGCCCCTCCTGCTCTGCTTGCGACGTCGAGGCAAGCGGTGTGCCCGAGGCCGTCGTGCTACAACCGGCGACGACCACGAAGGCACAACCGGCGACGACCGCGGTCACACTCCGCGTCCACGGCATCGTCCACGACAGCCTGCGTACGTTCCCTTCCTCGGCCACAGGGGCGATCTTGCCGACCTGGTCAGGCCGTTGTGGACGCGTTCGACACTCTCCCCCGGTCGAACCAGGAAAGACGCCTCGGCCTCTCCCCACACAAAACCGTGCCCCGACCCGCACAGTGTGGCAGGGCCGGGGCACGGTGTGATCACTGGATCCGCTCGTAGGCGGGCAGGGTGAGGAAGTCGACGAACTCCTCGGCCAGAGCCACCTGCTCGAACAGCTCCACCGACTCACTGAGTGTCTCGGCCGGGATCTGCTCGGCCAATTCGTCGCGCACCTCGTCGAGCACCGAACGCACGAGCTCCTCGGTGACCTTCTCGCCGGTGTCGAGCTCGACACCGTTGCGCACCCACTGCCACACCTGCGAACGCGAGATCTCAGCCGTGGCCGCGTCCTCCATGAGGTTGTGGATGGCCGCCGCACCGTTACCGCTCAACCACGACGCGATGTAGCGCACACCGACGTCCACGGCGCCCCGCAGACCCTCCTTGGTGGCACGCCCCTCGGTCGCGGCCACGTCGAGCAGCTGCTCGGCGGTCACGGACACGTCCTCACGCAGCCGGTCGACCTGGTTCGGCTTGTCCCCGAGGACCTTGTCGAACTGCTCCTTGCACAGCTCGACCATGCCCGGGTGGGCCACCCACGAACCGTCGAAGCCGTCGCCGGCCTCCCGCGCCTTGTCGTCGCGGACCTTGGCGAACGCCTTCTCGTTGGTCTCGGGGTCCTTGCTCGGGATGAACGCGGCCATGCCGCCGATCGCGAACGCCCCACGCTTGTGGCAGGTGCGCACGAGCAGCTCGGTGTAGGCGCGCATGAACGGTGCCGTCATCGTGACGCTGTTGCGGTCGGGCAGGATGAACTTCTCCCCCGCATCGCGGAAGTACTTGATGACGCTGAACAGGTAATCCCAGCGGCCCGCGTTCAGACCGGAGGCGTGCTCGCGCAGTTCGTAGAGGATCTCGTCCATCTCGAACGCGGCGGGAATCGTCTCGATCAACACGGTGGCGCGGATGGTGCCGTGCTCGATCCCGAGCGTCTTCTCGGCGTGGGTGAACACGTCGTTCCACAGCCGGGCCTCGAGGTGGCTCTCCATCTTCGGCAGGTAGAAGTACGGCCCCACACCCCGCTTCAACAGCTCCTTGGCGTTGTGGAAGAAGTACAGCCCGAAGTCCACCAACGCGCCCACGGCCTTACGGCCGTTGAACTCGATGTTGCGTTCGTCGAGATGCCAGCCACGTGGGCGGACGACGATCGTGGCGTGCTCGATGTCGTCGCGCAGCTTGTAGTGCTTCTTACCGGTATCCAGCTCGATGGTCTTGCGAACCGCGTCGTACAGGTTGACCTGTCCCGAGACGACGTTGTTCCAGTGCGGAGTGTTGGCGTCCTCCAAGTCGGCCAGCCACACCTTCGCGCCGGAGTTCAGCGCGTTGATGGTCATCTTGCGATCGGTGGGGCCGGTGATCTCCACTCGACGGTCGCGCAGCGCGGGCGGGGCCTCGGCGACCTTCCACTCGGACTCGCGGATCTGCTTGGTCTCCGGCAGGAAGTCGAGCTTGCCGGTCCGCTTGGCCTCCTCGCGACGCCGCTTCCTGGCCTCCAGCAGCTCGTCCCTCGTCGCGGCGAAGGACTCGTGCAGGTCGGCGAGGAACTCCAGCGCTTCGTCCGTCAGGATTTCGTCGCCACGCTCGACAGCGGGGCCGAGCACGCGCACATCAGACATCGAACACCCCAAACACATACAGAAGCCTTCTGCATACCGGACTATAGTTTCTACATTGCGGAACATCAACGCGAGAATCAACGCGAGAGGAGTCACCGGTGGCGTCTGCCAGATCGGGCAACAGCGGCGTGCAGTCGCTTCAGCGCGCATTCGAACTGCTGGAACGACTTGCCGACGCCGGAGGGGAGGCGAGTCTGTCGGAACTGGCCGCCTCGTCCGGGCTGCCCATACCCACGATCCACCGACTCATCCGCACGCTCGTCACCCTCGCCTACGTCCGGCAGAACGCCAACCGCCGCTACGCCCTGGGTGCCCGACTGATTCGGCTCGGGGAGAACGCCAGCCTCCAGTTCGGCACGTGGGCCCGCCCGCTGCTGGCCGAACTGGTGGACGAGGTCGGCGAGACCGCGAACCTGGCCGTACTGGAACGGGACGAGGTCGTGTACGTGGCACAGGTGGCGTCCAACCGGCACTCGATGCGCATGTTCACCGAGGTGGGCCGCAGACTGCTCCCCCACGGCACGGGAGTCGGCAAGGCGATGCTGGCCACGCTGGGCCCGGACGACGCACGGGCGCTGTTGCAGCGCACCGGCTTGCCCGCCTACACCGACCACACCCACACCGACATCGACTCCCTGCTCGACCACCTCGCCGAGATCGCCGAACAGGGCTACGCCCTCGACTCCAGCGAGCAGGAACTCGGTGTGCGGTGCATCGCGGCGGCCGTCCCCGGCGCTCCGGCACCCACCGCGGTCTCGGTCTCGGGCCCCGAAGGCCGGCTGACCGACGAAGCTGTACGCGACATCGCCCCCGCCGTGCAGCGAACGGCGGCGCGACTGGCGGAACACCTCGTCCAACGCAACGACGAGTGAACCGGGACGAGTGAACCGGTAACTTTTTT
>NZ_DAHVQP010000068.1:0-13598 GCF_027317685.1 Saccharomonospora sp. | reverse complement strand
GGCAGGAACCGACGCCGACCAGAACCGCAGCTGAGGGTGATCAGGAGAGTACGAGCGCGATGCCGTCGAGCGGCGAGGACGGCGAACGATGATCGCCCGCGACCGTGAACTGTTGGCACGGCTCGGACAGGTAAACGCGAGCCTCGGTGAAGCCGTGCTCGCGCTCATGGCCGCCCAAGACGGTGGCGAACTTCCCGCGGACGGTCTCCGTGAGGTCGGCCAAGCGTTGCGCACGCTCGCCGAGGACATGATCGCCCGCGCTGACGAGCTCGATTCTGTGGTGGTGGCAGGTGTTGAGTGATGCCCCGACCGCTGTGCTCGGCCCTGTGGTGGACGACTGGCCGACGCGGCCGCTCTGGCGCATCGACCTCACCCCGCCCGTCTGGCCCACCATCGATCTCGACACCGTTACCGCAGGGGCTCGGGCGTCGCTGTATCAGCCCATCACGCCGCGGTTGAGCCTGTACGAAGAAATACTTGCCGGCCTCCGACGGCTATAGCCCTCTGGCTGCTCGGGCGGCTCCTGCCCCTTGTCGCCCGAGCTTCTTACCCGATGGTGAGCGGTGGCTATTTCAACGGTCGCCGGGGAAGCCATACCACCAGAACACGGTGACTTACCAGTGGCGGCGTACACGCAAGCGGGCCGCGGTGACCGGCGTGCGGTTGCATGATCTGAGGCACTTTTACGCTTCCGGCTGATCGCCGCGGGTTGCGACGTGGTGACCGTGTCGCGCACTCGGGCATGCGTCGAGCACGACCACGCTGACCACATACACCCATCTGTGGCCAACGGCCGAAGACCGCATCCGGCAAGCCGCGGCCGGGATCATGGCAGACAGCGGCTAGAGGCTCCGGTGCAGGTCAGGTCGTGCTTCCGTGCCAGTTCAGTAGTAGTACGGGAAGGCCGACCAGTCCGGGTCTCGCTTCTGCAGGAAGGCGTCCCTGCCTTCGAGTGCCTCGTCCTGCATGTAGGCCAGGCGCGTGGTCTCCCCGGCGAACACCTGCTGCCCGACGAGCCCGTCGTCGATCAGGTTGAACGCGTACTTGAGCATGCGCTGCGCCGTGGGGGATTTACCGAGCACCTCCCACGCCCACTCCAGCGCCTCCGCCTCCAACCGTTCGTGCGGCACGGCCTTGTTCACCGCGCCCATCGCGTGCGCTTCCTCGGCCGTGTAGGGACGGCCCAGGAAGAAGATCTCCCGCGCGAACTTCTGCCCGACCTGCCGGGCCAGATAGGCGGAGCCGTAGCCGCCGTCGAAGGAACCCACATCGGCGTCGGTCTGTTTGAACCGGGCGTGTTCGGCCGAGGCCAACGTGAGATCGCACACCACGTGCAGGGAATGTCCGCCGCCCGCGGCCCATCCCGGGACTACCGCGATGACGACCTTCGGCATGAACCTGATCAGGCGTTGCACTTCGAGGATGTGCAGCCGTCCCGCGCGGGCCGGGTCGATGGTGTCCGACGTCTCGCCGCTGGCGTACTGATAGCCGGAGCGCCCGCGAATACGCTGGTCACCACCGGAACAGAACGCCCAACCGCCGTCCTTGGGAGAAGGACCGTTGCCCGTGAGCAGGACGCATCCCACGTCGGAGCTCATCCGGGCGTGGTCGAGCGCGCGATACAGCTCGTCCACGGTGTGCGGGCGGAACGCGTTGCGCACCTCCGGCCGGTTGAACGCGACGCGGACGACGCGCTTGCCGGACCGGGTCTTCTTCGAACGGTGGTAGGTGATGTCGGTGAAGTCGAAGCCTGTGACCTCGTCCCACTCTGCGGGGTCGAACAGCTCCGAAACCTGGGCATGTGGCACGCCTGGGAGAATAAGCCGTGTGCTTGTCCCGTTCGACACCCCGGCGTGGCGCTGCCGTCGACAGCCGTCGCGGGGAAGCGCCGCGACCGAGGAGGATCGCTGGTGAATCCTTCGATGGCGCAGGCCCGTGTCCTCGTGGACGAGCTCGTGCGCAACACCGTCTCCCACGTGGTGTTGAGCCCCGGCTCCCGCAACGCGCCACTGTCGTTTGCGCTCCACGACGCGGCCGTGGCCGGCAGGCTCACGTTGCACGTGCGTATCGACGAGCGCAGTGCCGCGTTCCTCGCTCTCGGTATCGCCGCCCGCACGGGCCGTCCGGTGGCCTTGGTCTGTACCTCGGGCACTGCGGCGGCGAATTTCCACCCCGCCGTGTTGGAGGCGGACAGAGCGGGGGTGCCGCTGATCGTGCTGACGGCCGACCGGCCGCCCGAGCTGCGGGCCTCCGGCGCGAACCAGGTGATCGACCAACGCGGGCTCTACGGGCCCGCCGTCCGTTACTTCGACGAACTGGCCGTGGCTGAACGCAGGGCGGGGCAGAACGCGTACTGGCGCAGCCAGATCTGTCGGGCCTGGAACGCCGCCTACGGGGAGTGGCGGTGTGGGCCCGTGCACCTCAACATCCCGTTCCGGGAGCCGCTCGTACCCGACGGGGAGGACGATCCCGACGACTGGCCCGAACCGCTCGACGGCAGGCCGCAGGGTGCACGGTGGACGGAGTTGCCGGACTTCGGTGCGCTGCCGTCGTTCGTGGTGCCCTCGGCCCGTCACGGTCTGGTGGTGGCGTGCGACGCGGGGGTGCGGGCCGCGAGCGAGTGGGCGGAGTTGCACGGCTGGCCCGTGGTGTCGGAGACGGGTGGTCTCGGACTGGGTGGGACGACGGCGATCGCGGGCGGCGTGTGGCTGTTGGGGGTGGAGGAGTTCCTGGCCGAGCACAAGCCGGAACAGGTGCTGTGCATCGGCAGGCCCACCGTGTTCCGCCAGGTGCAACGCTTGTTGTCCGACCCGGACGTCGAGGTGCTGGTGGTGCGTCCCGACTCCGACTGGCCCGCCCCCGCACACAATGTCCGGCAGGTGGGTCAGTGGTTCGACGAACCGGCGAAACCGGCCGATCCGGAGTGGCTGACGCGGTGGCGGGAGGCGGACGCGGCGGCCGTCGCGGCGGTGCGGGAGACGCTCGCCACGCAGTCGTGGCCCACCGGGTTGAGCGTGGCGAACGAGCTGGTGGAGAACCTGCCTCCGGAATCACTGTTGGTGGTCGGCTCGTCGAATCCCACGCGTGATGTCGCGCTCGTCGGCGGCCATCGTCCCGATGTGTTGGTGCACCGCAACCGCGGGGTCGCCGGGATCGACGGCACGATCTCCACCGCCGTGGGCGCGGCCCTGGTGCATCCGGGGCCGGCGTACGCACTCGTGGGTGACCTGACGTTCCTGCACGACGTGAACGGCCTGCTCACGGGCCCCGCCGAGAGCAGACCCGACTTGACGATCGTGGTGCTCAACGACGACGGCGGCGGCATCTTCTCGCTGCTGGAACAGGGGGAGGAGCAACACAGCGCGCGGTTCGAACGCGTCTTCGGTACCCCGCACGGGGCGGATTTGTCGGCGTTGTGCGCGGGCTACGGCGTGCCGTACACGTTGGCGTCTTCCCGGGTGGCGCTGCGGGAGGCGTTGCGGCCCGCGCCCGGTCTTCGGGTCGTGGAGGTGCGCGTCGACCGATCGCGGCACCGGGACCTGCACGCGCGGTTGCGTGGAGCCGTGGCGAAGGCGGTCGACACCCGATAGAGGGAGCCCATCTTTCGATCGTATTTGAACAGTGTCGGTTGAACTACTGTTCGTGACATGCGTATCCGAATACGAGCCTGCTTCGGTGGTGTCGCGGCCGGCCTGACCACGGTCCTGCTCGCTTCCACCGCGAGTGCCGCGCCCGCGCCCGGAACTCCCGGAGTCGGGGACCCGTACTACCCCGGTGACGGTAACGGTGGCTACGACGTCACGCACTACGACATCCGGCTGTCCTACCAACCCGACGTCGACGGGTTGTCGGGCACCACCACGATTCTGGCCACAGCGGAAACGGAGCTGTCGAGCTTCAACCTCGACTTCGCCCTGGACATCGACTCGGTGCGGGTAAACAACCGGCCCGCACAGGTGGAGCGCGACGCCTCCGACCCCACCGAGGTCGTGGTCACCCCTGCCGTTCCGTTGGCCGAGGGCAGTCCCATGACCGTTGTCGTGCGATACGCCGACACCCCGTCACAGGTCACTGTGGACGGCCGGACCGCGTGGAAACTCACTGACACGGGCGCGTTGGCCGTCGACGAGCCGCACATCGCCGAGTGGTGGTTCCCGTCCAACGACCATCCCACCGACAAAGCGACCTACGACGTGTCGGTGGAGGTACCCGACGACATCGTGGCGCTGTCGAACGGTGTGCTCTCAAGCCGCAGCAAGGTGCGCGAGGGCTGGACCCGCTGGAACTGGCGCAGCACTCAGCCGCAGGCGACCTACCTGACGTTCCTCGCCGTCGGTGACTACGACGTGCGGGCGAGCACCGCGCCGAACGGCATGCCGGTCGTCAACGCCTACGACACCGGGCTGGGCTCGATCCGGCCCGCGGCTGAGGCCAGCGTGGAACGCACACCCGAGGTGGTCGAGTTCCTGGAGGAGGTGTTCGGCCCCTACCCGTTCGAGGCGCAGGGCGGCGTCGTGACCAACGGACTGGGTTTTGCGCTGGAGAACCAGACCAGGTCGGTCTACGACGCGCGCTTCTTCAGCCAAGGAACCAACATGTCCGTGGTGGTGCACGAGAACGCCCACCAGTGGTTCGGTGATTCCGTGTCGCTGGAGCGGTGGAGCGACATCTGGCTCAACGAGGGCTTCGCCACCTACGCCGAGTACCTGTGGTCGGAGCACATCGGTGAGGGCACCGCGGACGAGCTCGCGCAGTACCTCTACGACTCCATTCCCGCGGACCACGAGTTCTGGCAGGTTCTCCCCGGCGACCCGGGGGCGGACGACCAGTTCCACTCCGCCGTCTACGACCGGGGCGCGCTCGCGGTGCACGCCCTGCGTACCACCGTGGGTGACGAGGTGTTCTTCGAGCTCCTGCGCACCTGGCTGGAGGAAAAGCGGGACAGCCACGGCACCATCGACGAGTTCGTCGCGCTGGCCGAGGAGCTGTCGGGCACACAGCTGGACGAGCTGTTCGAGGAGTGGCTGTTCACGAAGGGCAAGCCCGAGGCTGCCCCGGGCGGCGAGGCGGCCCGGACGACGTCGAGCGGGCCGGTGGCCGAGCCGAAGTCGTACGCCGAGATCGCCTTCACACACGAGCTGCTCGCCGCCCACCACTGAACACGGTCGCTATGCTCGCCGTGTGAAGACCAGCGACACCTCCGAGCACGCCGCCACACCCGGGGCGAGACGCGAACACGCGTTGCGTCTCGGGTCGTGGGCGGTGCTTGGGGTGGCGTCGTTGATCACACTGCTCGGCGTGGTGTTGGTTCTGGGCGCCTTCCGCAACGACCAGGTGATCGCAGAGAACCACGGCACCGCCACGGGGCAGGTCGAGCAGGTGCTATTCGACCGCACCCTGGTTCGTTACGAGACCCCCGACGGCGTCCCGCACAGTCCCGAGAACGGCGTGCTCTACCCGGAGGGGCTCACGCCCGGCGAGCTCGTGCGCATCGAGTACGACACCACAGACCCCGAGCTGGCCAAGGTCGCGGGCCGCACGTGGTTGCTCACGCTGCTGCCCGTCGGGAGCACGCTGTTGACCACGTGGCTGGTGGCCGTGCCGCTGCTGTGGTTTCTGCGCAGGCGGTTGCGAGCGTTGTCGGCGTCCGCCGCCGGAACATCCGTGTAGTGCGATTTCGACGGATTTTCCCGGTTTTCGCGACGTGCCGTGTTACCGGCTAGCGCGGCCGCTACGTGGGGCTCGGGAAACACACTTTAGACTTCCGTCATGGCCCGAGCGAGCCTGGACAAGGACCCAGCCGACGTCGCGGCGATGTTCGACGGCGTCGCCCGACGCTATGACCGCGCGAACTCCGTGATGACGTTCGGTTTTGACCGGCGTTGGCGTGTCCTCACGGGCCGGGTGCTGGACGCCCGTCCGGGAGAGCGGGTGCTCGATCTCGCGGCGGGCACGGCCGTGTCCACCGAGGAGTACGCACGGGGCGGGGCCTGGTGTGTCGCCGCCGACTTCTCGTTCGGCATGTTGCACGGGGGTCGCCACCGCGGTGTGCCGATGGTGGCCGCCGACGCGTTGCGGTTGCCGTTCGCCGACGACTCCTTCGACGCGGTCACCATCTCGTTCGGTCTGCGCAACTTCGTCGACACCAAGGCGGCGCTCGCCGAGATCTTCCGGGTCGTCAAGCCGGGAGGCCGGCTCGTCGTGTGCGAGGTCTCGACACCGACGTTCGCGCCGATCAGGTTCGTCTACCGCAGGTTCGTGCTGCGGCTGATGACGTGGTTCGGCCGTAAGGTGTCGTCGAATCCCGACGCCTACTCGTACCTGTTCGAATCGATGCTGACCTGGCCGGATCAGCGGCGGCTCGCGGAGATCATCGCCGACTCCGGCTGGCGGAGCGTCGAGTGGATGAACCTCACATTCGGCGTGGTGGCCATACATCGTGCGAGGAAGCCGAAGAGCGACTCGTAGACTCGCCGCATGACTTACGACGCCGAGGTCATCGTTGTCGGTGCGGGCCCGGCGGGCTCCACCGCAGCTACCTATCTCGCCCGCGCGGGCGTTGACGTGCTCCTGCTGGAGAAGACGAGCTTTCCCCGCGAGAAAGTGTGTGGTGACGGGCTGACGCCGCGTGGGGTGAAGCAGCTCATCGACCTCGGCATCGACACCAGCCGTGAGGCCGGTTGGATGCACAACAGGGGTCTGCGCATCTTCACCGGTGAGCTGATGCTCGAACTCGACTGGCCCGAGTTGACGTCCTACCCGCCCTACGGGGTCTCCCGCACGCGCCGCGACTTCGACGAACTGCTCGCCAAGACGGCCGTCGAGGCGGGTGCGCGGCTGCTGGAGCGCACCACGGTGACCGGTGCGATCACCGACGAGCGCACCGGCCGTGTCGTCGGGGTGGAGGCGAAGCAGGGATCCGAACGCAAGCCCGTCAGCTACCGCGCGCCTCTCGTGCTGGCCTGTGACGGGGTTTCGGCGCGGCTGGCGCTGTCGGTGGGCATCGAGAAGAACGATACTCGTCCCATGGGGGTGGCGGTGCGCCGCTACTACCGCAGCCCCCGGCACGACGAGGCCTACATCGAAGGTCACCTGGAGTTGTGGGACCGCAGCGATCCCGCCGATCCGAAGCTGCTTCCCGGTTACGGTTGGGCGTTCCCGCTCGGCGACGGCACCGTCAACGTGGGGTTGGGGATGCTGTCGACGTCGAAGTCGTTCCGCAACATCGACTATCGCGGGCTGCTGCGTTCGTGGCTCGGTTCGACTCCTGAGGAGTGGGGCTATAACGAGGACAACGCGGTCGGCCGGATCGGCGGAGCCGGTATTCCGATGGGCTTCAACCGCACACCACACTACCGGAACGGACTCCTGCTGCTCGGTGACGCGGGCGGCATGGTGAGCCCGTTCAACGGTGAGGGCATCGCGGCGGCGATGGAGTCGGCCCGCGTCGCCGCCGAACACGTCGTGCAGGCATTGGCGCGGCCGGAAGGGTCGTCCCGGGAACGTGCGTTGCACGGTTATCCGCAGGCGATCGCCGATCTCACGGGTGGCTACTACCGCCTCGGCAACCTGTTCGCCAAGGCCATCGGGCATCCGAAGGTGATGCGGGTCGCCACCAAGTACGGACTGCGGGTCAAGCCGCTGATACCGCTGGTGTTCAAGGGCCTGTCGGGTTGCTACGAGCACAGGGGCGGCGACGTCGTCGACCGACTCGTGTCGACGTTGTCGAGGATCACTCCGGCGCCGCGCTGACTTTCCGGCCCCCAGTGGGCAACATCACAGTACGGATGTACTCCTAGCATGGCCGCCCCATCGGGGCGGCTTTATGCAGGTCTCACAGGGTGCGTGTCGCAACGCGCTGTGTCATCATCCAGGGTTCCCCGATCCGATTCGCGCGGGGGGCTAGCGACAAGGTGTGAGTTGCGTCTTACACTGCAGCCATGTTTTGTGAATGGCTTCACAACCCCCTCAGGTTGCTTGTGAAGCTATTCACAATCCGGGTTGGTTGCGTCGGGTGTGACAGAGGTGGTTGAGAACACGAAGTAGGGCGGTTCTTACCCACGGCAGTGTGGCGCAGGACCCATAAGGTCTCGCCACGGTAATTGTTCGCAACGTTGCCAGCAGTTGTGACCGTGTCCATTACGCAGCGGCGCGTGAAAGGATGGTGCCGCAGTGAACTCCTCGGTGTCCGCGGTAGAGGTTCTGGCGCAGGAGAGCGCGGATTCCGGCCTCGGCGTTTTCCTGCCACTCGTGTTGCTGTTCGGGCTAGCGCTCGCGTTCGCGCTCTTCTCGGTCTTGCTCGGGCCGCTGCTCGGGCCCAGTCGGTACAACAAGGCCAAGTTCTCCGCTTATGAGTGCGGTATCGAACCGTCGCCACAGCCCCTGACGGGCGGCGGCCGTATGCCCATCGCCTACTACGTCACGGCGATGCTGTTCATCCTCTTCGACATCGAGATGGTGTTCCTCTTCCCCTACGCCGTGTCGGCGGACTTCTTGGGGCTGTGGGGAGTCGCCGCCGTCTCGGTGTTCATCGCGACGTTCTTCATCGCCGACATCTATGTGTGGCGGCGCGGCGGGCTGGATTGGAACTGACGAAGCATGGGTCTGGAAGAGAAACTCCCGAACGGAATCCTGTTGACCACGTTGGAGGGTGTGGTCAACTGGGCCCGTAAGAACTCGATGTGGCCCGCCACGTTCGGTCTGGCTTGCTGCGCCATCGAGATGATGACCACCGGTGGCTCCCGCTACGACATCGCGCGGTTCGGCATGGAGCGTTTCGCTGCCACGCCGAGGCAGGCCGACCTCATGATCGTCGCGGGCCGGGTCACGCAGAAGATGGCCCCGGTCCTGCGCCAGATCTACGACCAGATGCCCGAGCCGAAGTGGGTGCTCGCCATGGGCGTGTGCGCCTCCTCGGGCGGGATGTTCAACAACTACGCCGTCGTGCAGGGGGTCGACCACATCGTCCCCGTGGACATGTATTTGCCGGGCTGTCCACCTCGGCCGGAAATGCTGCTCGACGCGATCCTCAAGTTGCACGCCAAGGTTCAGGACGAGCCCATGGGCCCGCGGCGTGCGGCGCTGCGTGCCCAGAGCGGGAAGCAGACGGAAATCATCCCGTCGTCGATCAAGTACGCGAAGAAGTGATGGGTCATGCCTGACGAGAAGCCGGAGACCGGCGGCGAACTGTCGAGCACCGAGCACAGTGAGAAGGGGTTGCGCCCGCAGGGTCCCGAGCCGGCCAAGCCCGCCGAACCGGTGGTCGCCGGGCGGGAACGCCGAGGCATGTTCGGGGTGTCGGGTACCGGGGACACCTCCGGTTACGGCGGACTCCGCCTGCCCGCGTACTCGCCGCCGCCCGCCGAACGGCCCTACGGCGGCTGGTTCGACGATTTCGCCGACGAGTTCTACGCGGCGCTGTCCGACAACGGGATCCCCGCCGAAGCCATCCAGCAGGTCACGATCGACCGCGGTGAGATCACCTTCTACGTGCGCCGCGAGTACCTCGTGGACGTCTGTCGGACATTGCGCGACGACGAGGGCCTGCGATTCGAGCTGTGCTCCTCGGTGTCCGGTGTGGACTACGGCGTCGACGTTCCCCAGCGACTGCATTCGGTGTACCACCTGACGTCGATGACCTACCGGCGGCGAATCCGGTTGGAAGTCGCGGTGGATGTGGACGATCCACACATTCCGTCTGTTGTGGACGTCTATCCGACGGCCGACTGGCAGGAGCGAGAAGCCTATGACATGTTCGGGATCATCTACGACGGGCATCCCGCGTTGACCCGCATCCTCATGCCCGACGACTGGGAGGGGCACCCCCAGCGCAAGGACTACCCGCTGGGTGGCATTCCGGTCGAGTACAAGGGTGCGGAGATCCCACCGCCCGACACGCGGAGGTCCTACTCATGACCACAAGCGACCGCATCGCCGACGTGAGCACCGGTACAGACACCACGGCGGAGGGCAGCGACAGCGTCGACGGCGCGCCCGACGCCCGCTACGCCGAGCACCGTGACACCACCGAGGGCCGGGTCTACACGGTCGGCGGTGGCGACTGGGACGATGTGTTGGCCGACGCCACCCAGTCCGAGCGCATGATCATCAACATGGGTCCGCAGCACCCGTCCACGCACGGCGTGTTGCGACTCGTGCTGGAGATGGAGGGTGAGACGGTCACCCAGCTCCGCTCGGTGATCGGCTACCTGCACACCGGTATCGAGAAGAACTGCGAATACCGGACGTGGACGCAGGGCGTCACGTTCGTGACACGCATGGACTACCTCTCGCCGCTGTTCAACGAGATGGGCTACTGCCTGGCGGTGGAGAAGCTGCTCGGCATCGAGGTCCCGCGGCGCGCGCAGTTGCTGCGGATCCTGCTCATGGAACTCAACCGGCTGAGTTCCCACTTCGTCTACATCGCCACAGGTGGCATGGAGCTGGGTTCCACCACCGCCATGACGTACGGGTTCCGTGAGCGCGAAGAGGTCCTGCACCTGCTCGAACACCTCACCGGCCTGCGTATGAACCACGCGTTCATCCGGCCTGGTGGGCTTGCGCAGGACATGCCGGACGACTTCGTGGAGAAGGTCACCGAGTTCTGCAAGGTGATAGACAAGCGGCTGCCACTCTACGACAAGCTCTTCACCGGACAGCCGATCTGGCGCAACCGGCTCAAGGGCGTGGGCTTCCTGCCGTTGGACGCCTGCCTGGCCCTCGGTGTCACCGGGCCGGTGTTGCGTTCGGCCGGCGTGGCGTGGGATCTGCGCAAGGTCGAGCCGTACTCCGGCTACGACGAGATCGATTTCGAGGTCCCGACGTCCACCGACGCCGACTGCTGGGCCCGGTACCTGCTGCGTGTCGAGGAGATGCACCAGTCGCTGCGCATCATCCGGCAGGTGCTGAAGATGCTGGAGCCGGGGCCGGTGATGGTGGAGGACCGCAAGGTCGCCTGGCCCGCGCAGTTGTCGATCTCCAGTGACGGCATGGGCAACTCCCTCGAACACGTCCGCAAGATCATGGGCCAGTCGATGGAGTCGCTCATCCACCACTTCAAGCTGGTCACCGAGGGCTTTCGGGTACCGCCGGGCCAGGTGTACTCGGCGGTGGAGTCGCCACGTGGTGAGCTGGGCTTCCACATGGTGTCCGACGGCGGCACCAGGCCGCTGCGGGTCCATGTCAGGGAGCCGAGCTTCGTGAATCTGCAATCGATGCCCGCTATGGCGGAGGGCGGCCTCGTCGCCGACGTCATCGCGGCCATCGCCTCGATCGACCCTGTGATGGGGGGAGTGGACCGATGACCACACCGTCGCAGCAGCCCTCGGAAACGCCGGAGTCCGCGGACCCGTTCGGTCCCGACATCGAGGAGCAGGCCCGCCTGCTCGCGGAGCATTACCCCCAGTCGCGTTCGGCGCTGTTGCCGATGCTGCACCTGGTGCAGTCGGTTCAGGGCTACGTGAGTCAGGAGGGCATCGCCTTCTGTGCCCGGCAGCTCGACCTCACTGAGGCCGAGGTCAGCGCGGTTGCCACCTTCTACACGATGTACAAGCGCAAGCCGTGCGGGCAGCACCTGGTGAGCGTGTGCACCAACACGCTGTGCGCGGTGCTCGGTGGCGACGAGATCTACAAGCGACTGTCCGAGCACTTGGGTGAGGACGGCAAGCCACTCGGCCACGAGGAGACGGTCGGTGAGCCGGGGCAGCCGGGTTCGATCACGTTGGAGCACGCCGAGTGCCTGGCGGCTTGTGACTTCGGCCCGGTCCTGCAGGTGAACTACGAGTACTTCGACAACCAGACGCCGGAGAAGGCGATCGAGCTGGTGGACGCGTTGCGGCGCGGAGAGAAGCCACAGCCGACGCGCGGTGCTCCGCTGACCGATTTTAAGTCGGTGGAACGCCAGTTGGCCGGTTTCTTCCCCGACGACGACGTGTTCCGATCCGATGTGGACTCGCCGTCGCAGGCCGTGGAGACACTGCGCGGCGCGCAGCTGGCCGCGGATCGTGGTTGGACGGCGCCGGCGATGCCGGACAACACTCCCCTGCCGGAGGTGGAGGCGAAATGAGCGACGCTCGTTTCCTGCGTTCATGTAGCCGACAAGGTGCGGATATTCCGCAAGGCACTGTGGAGGCGAAATGAGTGCGGATCCCTTGACTCCGGTTCTGACGAAGCGGTGGTTGTCTCCGCAGTCGTGGCGTCTGGCGACGTACGAGAAGTTGGAGGGCTACACGGCGTTGCGCAAGGCGTTGGCTGGCACGCCGGAGCAGCTTGTGCAGCTCGTCAAGGATTCGGGGCTGCGTGGTCGCGGCGGTGCGGGCTTCCCGGCGGGCGTGAAGTGGTCGTTCATGCCACCGAATGAGGACAAACCGCACTACCTGGTGATCAACGCCGACGAGGGTGAGCCGGGGACCTGCAAGGACATCCCGCTGATGATGGCCGACCCGCACTCGCTCATCGAGGGCTGCATCATCGCCTCCTACGCCGTGCGGGCGCACCGGTGCTTCATCTACGTGCGTGGCGAGGCGTTGCACCCCATCCGCAGGTTGCACGCGGCCGTGCGGGAGGCGTACGACGCCGGGTACTTGGGCAAGAACATCCTGGGGTCCGGGTTCGACCTCGACATCACGGTCCACGCGGGCGCGGGCGCCTACATCTGCGGTGAGGAGACGGCGCTGCTCGACTCACTGGAGGGCCGCCGGGGACAGCCCCGGTTGAAGCCGCCGTTCCCGGCCTCGGCCGGTCTGTACGCCGCGCCTACCACGGTGAACAACGTCGAGACCATCGCCAGCGTTCCCTACATCGTCAACGGTGGCGCCGACTGGTTCCGGAAGATGGGCACCGAGAAGTCGCCCGGCCCGAAGATCTACTCGATCTCCGGGCACGTGGAGAAGCCGGGCCAGTACGAGGCGCCGCTGGGTACCACGTTGCGCGAGCTGCTGGAGATGGCGGGCGGCATGAAGGACGGCATCCCGCTGAAGTTCTGGACACCCGGTGGTTCGTCGACGCCGCTGTTCACCGCCGAGCACATCGACGTGCCGTTGGACTTCGAGGGCGCGGCCGAGGCTGGGTCGATGCTTGGCACCACGGCGGTGCAGGTGTTCAACGAGACCGTGTCGGTGCCGTGGGCGGTGATGAAGTGGACGCAGTTCTACGAGCACGAGTCGTGCGGCAAGTGCACGCCGTGCCGGGAGGGCACGTTCTGGTTGGCCCAGATCCTCGAGCGCATGGTCGAGGGGAAGGGCACCGAGCAGGACATCGACACGCTGCTGGACGTGTGCGACAACATCGGCGGCCGTTCGTTCTGCGCGCTCGGCGACGCCGCGGTGAGCCCCATCCAGAGCGGCATCAAGTACTTCCGTGACGAGTTCCTCGCGCTGTGCGAGTCGAACCGGCCCACCGCCACGCAGCAGTCGCAGGCCGAGCAGGCCGCGCTCGGCGGGGCCGCTGCCGATTCGCAGGTCGCGCAACCGGTTGGAGCACAGGCATGACGGTGGCACCGGAATCCCCCGAGGTGGACGTGCCGGAGGGGCACGTCAAGCTCACCATCGACGGCCAGGAGGTCGTCGCGCCGAAGGGTGAGCTGCTGATCCGCACGGCCG
>NZ_DAHVQP010000063.1:0-4162 GCF_027317685.1 Saccharomonospora sp. | reverse complement strand
CGTCGCCGTCGTCGCCGTGGAAGGCGAGTCGGTGCATCGCGCCCGGATACTCGCGCGCCTCCAGCTCGGCCTGGGCGACCGCGGTCTGGAAGGTGACATCCCACAGCGTCGGGGCCTCCGCCAGATAGGCCTCGCCGCGGGCAGCGTTGCGCAGGAACGCCTTCTGGGCAACGGTCTGGGCGTCATCGGAGATGGTGGTGTAGAGGGTGTCCCAGTCCACCGACAGGCCGACCCGTCGCCACAGGTCCTCAAACGCCTTCTCGTCCAGATCGGTCAGCTCATGGCACAGCGCGACGAAGTTGCGGCGGCTGATCGGCAGCGGTCGTTTCGGGTTCGGCTTGGCCGGCGGGGTGAAGTCGGGATCGTACGGGACCGTCGGATCGCATCGCACCCCGTAGTAGTTCTGGACCCGTCGCTCGGTCGGCAGTCCATTGTCGTCCCACCCCATCGGGTAGAAGACCTTCTTGCCGCGCATCCGCTGGTAGCGAGCCACCAGATCGGTGTGGGTGTAGGAGAAGATGTGGCCCACGTGGAGCGAGCCGGACACGGTCGGTGGTGGGGTGTCGATGGAGAAGACCTCGTCACGGGAGGTCGCGCCGTCGAAGGCGTAGGTCCGGTCGGTGAGCCAGCGCTGCGACCACTTCTCCTCCAGACCCTCCAGAGCGGGCCGGTCCGGTACGGCCCTCCCACCCCGGTCCACAACGTCGACCGGCCGGTGGGGCAGGGTCGTCGCGGGTGTGGGCTGGGTGCTCTGATCAGTCATGACACCGAATCCTACGCAAGGCCGGTGACAGGTTCATCTGCCGCACCAAGGGCCGGGCCACTACGATGGTCCTGACATGACTGACTTTGATCCAGAGGCACCCGGGCTTGGACTCTCCTCGGACGAGATCCTCGCGCCTCAGCTCGCGCTCAGCGCAGCTGACTCCGAAAACGATGACGTCGAGGTGCCTGATCAGGAGGTCCCCGACGCCGACCATGCAGCATTGACCGCTGCCCTGACTGCACGCTGGCCCGAACACCGGATCGGCCCGGGGACCGCACGGGTGCGGGCCCTGGTCGAACTGCTCGGCGATCCGCACCGGTGTGCGCCGGTGATCCAGCTCGCTGGCACCAATGGCAAGGGCTCCACTGCGGCCATGATCGATGCCTTGCTGCGTTCGCGCGGCCTGCGCACCGGCCGGTTCGCTTCGCCCCATGTCAGTGATGTCACCGAACGCATCAGCATCGACGGGGTGCCGATCTCCCCCGAGACCTACGTCAAGACCTACCGCGACGTCGAGCCGTTCGTGGCGATGGTCGACAACGCGACGGGGCCGAACGAGCCGGCGATGAGCAAGTTCGAGGTGCTCACCGGCATGGCGTTCGCCGCGTTCGCCGACGCGCCCGTCGAGGTGGCGGTGCTGGAGACCGGTATGGGCGGACGGTGGGACGCCACCAACATCGCCGACGCCCAGATCTCCGTGATCACGCCCATCGGCATCGATCACACCGAGTACCTCGGCGAGGACCGGCGTTCGATCGCGACGGAGAAGGCCGGGATCATCAAGCCGGGCGGCATCGCCGTGCTGGCCGAACAACCCGCCGATGCCGAACGGGCGCTGCTGGAACGTGCCGTCGAGGTGGACGCCACCGTCGCCAGGGCGGGCAGCGAGTTCGGTGTGCTCAACCGCGACATCGCCGTGGGCGGACAGTTGCTCAGCCTGCAGGGGCTCGGCGGTGTGTACGACGAGATCTTCCTGCCGTTGCACGGTCGGCACCAGGCCGACAACGCGGCGCTCGCGCTCGCCGCCGTGGAGGCGTTCTTCGGCGCGGGTAAGGAACGCCAGCTCGAAGTGGAGGTCGTACGCGAAGCGTTCGCCGCGGTGCAGACGCCGGGCAGGCTGGAGCGTGTCAAGGCCTCACCGACCGTGTTGATCGACGCCGCGCACAATCCGCACGGTGCCCTCGCATTGGCGAACACTGTGGACGAAGAGTTCGCCTTCCGGAAACTGGTCGCCGTGGTCGGGGTTTTGGGGGACAAGGACGCCACCGGGGTCCTCGAGGCTCTCGAACCCGTGGTGTCCGAGATCGTCGTCACCCAGAACTCGTCGCCGCGCGCGTTGTCCGCCGACGAACTCGCCACGCTCGCCTTGCCGATCTTCGGGGAGGAGCGGGTGACGGTGGAGCCGAGGCTCGACTCGGCCATCGATGCGGCCGTCACCCTCGTCGAACAGACCGACGATCCTGAGGAACCCCTGTCCGGTGGTGGTGTGCTCGTGACGGGTTCGGTGGTCACGGCAGGGGAGGCCCGCACGTTGTTCGGCAAGGAGCCCGCATGAGTGAGTCTGAAGCGCCTGAGACGGTCGAGACGGCTGAGGCGACATCGGTGCCGCCGCCCGCCACGGATCCGATGAAGGGTTTCCGTGGCGTGCAGGCCGGGACGCTGGTCCTCGAGGCCATCGTGGTCGGCCTCGCCCTTCCCGTGGTGGCCCAACTCGGGGACGGTTTGACGAGCCTGCAGGGCTGGACCGTGAGCGGTATCGCCGTGGGACTGCTCGTGTGCACCGGACTGCTGCGGTTCCCGTGGTCGATCTGGGTGATCCTGGCTCTCAACGTGGGACTGCTGGCCTTCGTCGTCACCCTGCCCTGGGTGGCGGTGATCGGGGTGATGTTCCTCGCGGTATGGGGCTGGCTGATGTGGCTACGCCGCGACGTCGCCCGCCGGATGGCGCGGGGATTGTTGCCGAGCCAGCAGCAGCACGCCCAAAGCGAGGGGACCCCCTGACACTTCTTCCCGGCGTGTCGGCTCAGGGTGAGTCCCCTCGACTTCGGACGAGCCCCGTGCCGGACGGCCAACAGCAGGGTGACGGTCGACCCGCCCCCCGGGAGGACAGCATGACCGCCGCTATGGCGTTCACGGGCGTGTCCGTCGGGTCTTCGGGGTGGTGACACGCACCTTGATGCCCGCGTCGAACCGAAGCTCGGCGAAGCCGGGCGGCCCCGTGATCGGGCGGGCCGGCAGGGGCGCACACGGCCCCACGATCAGCGGCAGCGTGGCGGCCGGTCGGTGCCGCCGCGCGCCCGAGGTGCCGGCGACGCTCCCATCCGGTGGCATGGTGGCTGCGGTGGCGTGTCGGAATGGAACACCCACTCGCGGTCACCTCGTTGTCGTCGGTGGCGAATCCCGATCCCGTCGAGGAAATCATCGTCCTCCGGTTTCCTTTTGGGCCGTGGCTTGTACGGCGGACGTGTCTTCGACTCCACGCGGGCCCCGGGAGCGGAGGTCTCCGGTTTACGGCGATGATTCCCGCGTCGCCTCGTCCGGGTCGTCGACGTAGGCTGCCAGTGCCTGCGGACGTTTCCGGTGGATGAATTCCGCCGAGCCGAAAACCGCCTCCCCCACGGTTTCCCCGCTCTGTTCGTACCGGCTCTTCAGACTGTGTTGTGAGGAAGTCCTTCGAGCAGGCCCGTTCGGTGATTCGGGGAGTCCGAATTCCTCGCTGGTCCGTTCGAGGACACCGCCGAGACGAACGATCCCAGCGATCTTGAGGCCGTACCCGTCAGACATGTCTTCCACCGAATCGAAGGAGCCGACGGAATCGGTGAATGAGGCTCGAAGACCAGTCACGGTGGGAAGAATCGCCGGCGTCCAAACGAGTGGGGTGCCCGGAACGCGGCGGGGCCGACCAGCTCGTTAGGCTGCGTACATCGGGGGCGGAACGATTCATTGTGTACGTGATCACCGAAGGAGTAACGCACCGTGAGTGAGCGCACGCTGGTCCTGGTCAAGCCCGACGGTGTCAAGCGCGGCCTCGTCGGCGAGGTCATCTCCCGGATCGAGCGCAAGGGGCTGCGGCTGGCCGCCATGGACCTGCGCATGGTCGAGCGTTCGGTGGCCGAGGAACATTACGCCGAGCACAAGGACAAGCCGTTCTACGGTGACCTGCTCGACTTCATCACCTCGGGGCCGGTCGTGGCCATCGCGGTGGAGGGGCCCCGTGCCGTGACCGCGTTCCGGCAGCTGGCGGGCGGCACCGACCCCGTGGAGAAGGCCACGCCGGGCACCATCCGCGGCGACTTCGCCCTGGAGACGCAGTACAACCTCGTGCACGGCTCCGACTCGCCCGAATCGGCCGAGCGTGAGCTGAAGCTGTGGTTCCCCGACCTGTGACGGTCACAT
>NZ_DAHVQP010000082.1:0-20560 GCF_027317685.1 Saccharomonospora sp. | reverse complement strand
CCCGCACTACACGGCGCTGGTACCGACCCAGTTGGCGCGGTTGCTCGACGCGGGCGGCGCGGGGGCCGAGGGGTTCGACGCGATCGTCCTCGGCGGCGCGGCCCTACCGGACGAACTGCGGCGCAGGGCCGAACGCGCGGGCGTTTCGGTGGTCCCCTCCTACGGCATGAGCGAGACCGCAAGCGGTTGCGTGTACGACGGGGTCCCACTCGACGGGGTTCGCATCAGGCTGGGCGACAAGGACCGCATCGAGGTGTCCGGCGCCGTGCTCGCCCACGGTTACCGCCTCGACCCGGAACAGACGGCGGCTTCGTTCGTCGACGGCTGGTTCCGCACCAGCGACGTCGGCCGACTGTCCACCGAAGGCGAGTTGACGGTTCTCGGCCGGATCGACGACATGATCAACACCGGTGGGGTGAAGGTGCCCGCGTGCCACGTGGAGGACGCGCTGACCCGGCAGGACGGCGTGGAAGCGGCGTGCGTGGTCGGCCTGCCCGACCCGGAATGGGGGCAGATCGTGGCCGCCGCCGTCGTGCTCACGAAGTCCACTCGCTCGCCGTCCGAGGACCGGCTGCGCGACGCGGTGAGGGCCGACCTCGGTTCCGTCGCCTCCCCCAAGCTGGTGCGGGTGGTCGACGAGCTGCCGTTGATCGGCCCCGGCAAGGTGGATCGGAGTGCCGTACGCCGCCTTCTGCACGACCACGTCGATCACTCCGGCCGCGATACCGAAAAATGAACGACATGGCTACCGTCGCGGAGTGGATCGAAGGGGCACGGCCACGCACGCTGCCCAACGCCATCGCCCCCGTACTGGTCGGCGTGGGTGCCGCAGCACAGCTGGACGCCGTGTCGTGGTGGCGCTCACTGCTGGCGCTGCTGGTGGCGATGGCTCTGATCATCGGCGTGAACTACGCCAACGACTACTCCGACGGCGTCAAGGGCACCGACAACGAGCGGGTGGGCCCGTTGCGCCTGGTCGGCTCCGGTGCCGCGTCCGCCAAGACCGTGCTGGGCGTCGCGTGGAGCCTGTTCGGCTTGGCGGGCCTGTTCGGCCTGATACTCGTAGTGGCGTCCGGCCAGTGGTGGCTGCTCCTGCTCGGCGCTTTGTGCATCGCGGGCGCCTGGTTCTACACCGGCGGGTCGCGCCCGTACGGCTATGCGGGGTTCGGCGAAGTCGCCGTGTTCGTGTTCTTCGGACTCGCGGCCGTGCTCGGCACCGTGTACGTACAAGCCGGGCGGGTGAGTTGGGAGGCCCTGGGCTGCGCGGTGGCCGTGGGGAGCCTCTCGATGGCGGTGCTGGTGGCCAACAACCTGCGGGACATCCCCACCGACCGGGAAGCGGGCAAGATCACGCTGGCCGTGCGGTTGGGCGACCCGGGCACACGGCGGTTCTACCTCGTGCTCGTCACGGTGCCGTTCCTCGTCACGGTGGCGCTGGCGTTCGCGCACCCCGTGACACTGGTGGGGCTGCTGACGGCGGCGCCGCTCATCACGCCGGTGAAGACCGTCACGGCGGGTAGCACCGGCCTGCAACTCATCCCCGTGCTGCGGGACACCGGCTTGGCCATGCTCGCGTGGGCGGTACTCACCGGAGCGGCGCTGGCTTTCGCGGGTTGACCCGGCCCGCCTGGAATCAGCCCGGGAACACGCCCGTGTCCAGGAAGCGCTCGAACGCTTTCAGGTGCGGCTCGATGTCCAAGCCGTTCTCGGCGAGCCAGGCGTCGTTGTAGTACGTGCCGGCGTAGCGCTCGCCGCCGTCGCACAGCAGTGTCACCACACTGCCGCGCTCACCGCTGGCCAACATCCGCGAGATGAGAGTGAAGGCGCCGTAGAGGTTCGTGCCCGTCGAACCGCCCGCCCAGTGGCCCGTACGTTCCCGCAGGAACCGGATCGCCGCCAAAGAAGCGGCGTCGGGCACCTGGATCATCTCGTCGATCACCGCGGGGATGAACGACGGTTCCATCCTCGGCCGCCCGATGCCTTCGATACGCGACGGCATGCCCGTCTGGTAATCCGACGCACCCGTCCGCCACGCGCCGTAGAACGCGGAGTTCTCCGGATCGACCACCGCGATCCGGGTGTCGTGCCTGCGGTAACGCACGTACCGGCCGAAGGTCGCGCTCGTACCTCCCGTGCCCGCGCCCACCACGATCCACGTCGGCACCGGGTGCCGCTCCGACCGCAACTGCGTGAACACCGACTCGGCGATGTTGTTGTTGCCGCGCCAGTCGGTGGCCCGCTCGGCGTAGGTGAACTGGTCGAGGTAGTGGCCGTTGCACTCGGCGGCGAGGCGCTCGGCCTCCGTGTACATGTCCGGTGGCCGATCGACGAAGTGGCATCTACCACCGTAGAACTCGATGAGGTCGATCTTCTCCTGACTGGTGTTGCGCGGCACGACGGTGACGAACTCCAGCCCGAGCATGCGGGCGAAATACGCCTCCGACACCGCCGTGGACCCGCTCGACGCCTCCACGAGCACCGTGTCCGGACCGATCTGCCCGTTCACCAGGCCGTACAGCAACAAAGACCGGGCCAGCCGGTGTTTGAGCGAGCCCGTGGGATGCACGGACTCGTCCTTCAGGTACAGGTCGATTCCCCACTCGGGAGGCAGCGGGAAGACGTGCAGGTGGGTGTCGGCACTGCGGTTGGCATCGGCCTCGATGATGCGGATGGAATCCCGCACCCACGCGTCGTTCACTCGTCCCCCGCCTTGTCCGTCCTGCCCGTGTCGTCCGTGTCGTTCGTGTCTTCCGCTCCGGACCCGTCCTTGGACGTCGGTGAGTCCGGCGGGGTGTCAGTCTTACCGGACTCGTCGCCGATGTCGAGTTCCTCACCACGCAACTGGGCTCGCAGCCTGGCCCGCTCCCTGGCACGGTGCTCGTTCCGCGCCGCGAGTCCGGCCGTCACTCGGTCGTTGAGTGAACGGAACAGCAACAGACCGAGCGGCAGACCCACCACCAGGCCCATGATCAGCGCGACGAGCAGCGGCACCCGGAACAGCACGAGAACGGCGACGATCACCGCGACCAGGGCGAATCTGGCCAGCACGTACAGCAGGAGGTCGCGGAGCAGCGTGTCGGATCGGCGTTCGCTCACGCTCTACGAGGCTACGCCGTGCGCCGCACCACCCGCGCGCCGCCCGAAACAGCGCGTTTGTCCCTTACTACCTCTTTACTCATTGACAACCGTTCGAGTACTCGACGGGTAGAGTGACACGATTGTGACCTCCGAGTGAGTGAAGGAGGCGAAGAGTGACCGCGAGCACTGGAGGCCGGCTACTGACGCCGGGTGAAGTCGCCGCACTGTTTCGAGTCGACCCCAAGACGGTGACCCGCTGGGCCACCGCCGGTCGGATCGGCTCGATTCGCACGCCTGGGGGCCATCGCCGATTCCGTGAATCCGAGGTCAACCAGCTCCTCGCCGAGCTGACGACCAACGCGAGCGAACGCCCTCGGAGCTGAAAAAGGCGCCACCGGGGTGTCTTTCGCCTCTCGTTGCGAAGGACACCCCGGACAGCGCAACGGGTAAAAGGGGTAATCTCGAAGACTGTAGTGTGGTAGTACGCGTGACACCCCGAAAGGAGCGAGCATGATCTACCTGCTCGCGGCGATCGGCGCCGCCACCATTGCCTTCCTGCTGTGGCGTGCCCTCGGCGCTGACCGCGTCGGAGTGTCATCGCGCCAAGCTCCCCGCCAAGCTCCCGTGGCACCGGACGACGACCCCGAGTTCCTGCGTCGCCTCAGCGAACAGCAGCGCAAGCAGCAGAACACGGACGAGGACGGGAAGAACTAGCCTTCGGCTGATCAGCGTAGGGGATGCCCGCCGAAGCCGTCGGCGATCGTCGCGGCGAGCTCCAACAACGCCAATCTGGTTCCATCGGCCAACCGGTCCAACTCGATCTCCGCTCCCTCCTCCAGGTGAGGGTCGAACGGGATGCGGGCCACCGCACGAACCCTGGCGGCGAAGTGCGCCGAGAGTTTGTCCAGATCCACCGACCCCGCCTTCGGCCACACCGAGTTGATGACGACCACCGACTGTGTCACGAGATCGCCATATCCGTGTGCGTCGAGCCAGTCCAAAGTCGCCGACGCGCTACGCGCGCCGTCCAGCGACCCCGACGACACCACCACGAGCATGTCGGCGGAGTCGAGCACGCCCTTCATCGCGGAATGCATCAATCCGGTGCCGCAGTCGGTGAGCACGATGTTGTAGAAGTGCTCCAGCACCGACACCACGCGCAGGTAGTCATGCTCGGAGAACGCCTCCGACACGGCGGGGTCTGAGTCGCTAGCCAGGATCTCCAGCCTGCTCGGTCCCTGTGATGTGTAGGTCCGCACGTCGCTGTAGCGGGTGATGCTGTCGGCATCGCGGAGCAGGTGCCGCACCGTCGCGGTGGTCTCGATGGGGATCTTCTGCGCCAGCGTGCCCGCGTCGGGGTTGGCGTCGACGGCGACCACCCGGTCTCCGCGCAGCGACGCGAACGTGGAGCCGAGCGTGGTCGTGATGGTGGTCTTGCCGACGCCGCCTTTCAGACTCAACATCGCGATGCGATAGCAGCCGCGCAGGGGTTGGTTCACCCGCGAGACCAGTTCCCTGCGTCTGCGGTCGGCCGGGCTCTCTCCGAGGTTGACGAGTTTTCCGCTCGCCACGTACACGGCCCTGCGCCAACCCGACTTGGGCTCCCGCTTCGGCTTACGCACGAAACGGGAGGTGTCGTCGAGGCCCGCGTCCCCGAGTGGGTACGCATAGCCCGGGTACTGCGGCCGAGACGACGGCGGATGCCCCTGCGCCCCGTACTGCGGGTGCTGCGCGGGCCCCGCGGGTGGCCCAGCGCCCTGCCGACCCTGCCACGGCTCCGGATTTCCCTGCTGCCACCGGGCCGTCGGCGAGGGATAGGGCGTCGAGTCCGTACTCGCCTCGGAATAGAGAGGATGATCTCGCCCGCCGACTCCGTTGGGTCCGGTCACCGCCTCAGTCCTCCGATGGATTGCCGAGCGTCCCCCTCACGCCTCACACGGGTGACGGTAGTCGCAGCCGGACATGGGCGTCAGCTTACTCCGGCATACGAGTGAAGACCGGCCGACACGAGGTTCACGAAGAACAGGTTGAACACCGTCGCCGCGAATCCGACGATGTTGATGACAGCGGCGCGGGTGCCCCGCCAGCCCGCCGTGGCGCGGGAGTGCAGGTACGCGGCGTAGATCACCCAGGACACGAAGGCCACGGTCTCCTTGGGGTCCCATCCCCAGAACCGGCCCCACGCCGCTTCCGCCCACACGGCGCCGCACAGGATTCCGAAGGTGAACACCGGGAAGGCGAACACGGTCGTCCGGTAGGCGACCTTGTCGAGGATGTCGGCCGACGGCAGTTTCGGTCCGAACCGGCCGAACTTCACCGGATCCCGGTCGTGGGCCGAGCGGATGAGGTACAGGATGCTGGCCGCACCGGGGATGAGGAACACTCCCGAGGACGCCGCCGCTGCGGCGACGTGGATCACCAGCCAGTAGGACTGCAGTGCGGGCTGCAGCGGGGCCGCCACGGCGTAGAGCATGGTGCCGCCGACGAACATCAGGATGACCACGGGCAGCAGCACGAACGCCGAGAGGTGGCGCAGCGGGTACTTCCGCAACAGCACGAGCCAGGTGACCACGCCGATGAACGTGATCGCCGCGATGTACTCGTACATGTTGCCCCAGGGCACGCGGCTCGTCGCGAGCCCTCGCAGCACGAGCGCCGCCAGATGCAGTGCCGCGGCGAGGATGGTCAGCGCAACGCCCATCCTGCCGAGGCGTTCCGTCCGGGTCCTCGGCGCTCGACCAGTCGACGGCGGCACGTCCTTGGCGACCTCGACCGTCCCGACATCGGAACCGGATCCGGCTCCCGCGCCGACGAGCTGACGCTCACGCGTACGTTCGGCGACTCGCTTGCCGTGTTTGCCGAAGGACTGCTCTACGAGGAAGAAGATCATCGCCAGCAGGTACACCACGACCGACGTGGTGTACGACCAGTCGCTGTACTGGGACAGCGTCTCGTTCACCGGCATCTGCGTGCCTTTCTAGTCCTGTGGCGTGCGGCCGAGGAGGTCCCGCGAGATGGCTGTGAACTCCTCGCCGTAGCCGGCCTGATCGGTACGGGCGAGCCCGCCCAACTCTACTACTGCGCGTCGGACATCGCTGGTGCCGCCGCCGGTACTGTCGGCGAGCGGAGTCACTCTGGCCCAGAACCGGCGCCGCTTCACCGAAAGCGAAGCCCCGAGCCCCACGAACATCGCGATGGCGAAGCCCAGCATCCAGCCCTGCGTCGGGTCGTGCGACACCTGCAACGACACCCACCGGCGCACGCCGTCGAAACTGATCTGCGTGCCGTCGTCGAGAGTGATGCTCTCACCGATCTCCAGGTTCTCCCGCGCCACCCGCTCCAGGCGCCCGCTGTCCACCATCGACTGATCGATCTCGAAAATCGACTGCGAGCGTCCGGCGTCGATGCCGAGTTCCCCGCGCATGATGTCCACGGCGACCGCGGGCTCGGTGAGGTCGGGGAACGACGACGTGAGGATGTTGCCGTGGAACGCCGCCGTCGGCGCGAACAGGCCCGTGACCGCGAGCTGGTTCTCGCGCCGGGTCCTGGAGTCGGTGACGCCGGGCGGGTCGAACTTCGTTGCGCCCTGCGACAGCATCGTGTTCAGGTCGGTGGGCCGCCACTGGATGGTCTGTGTCCGTGACTCGCCGTTGGGCCAGGTCACCGTGAACGTCGGCGCGTAGCCGTGGCCCAGCAGGTACACACGGTCGCCCGCCGTGCGCAGCGGAGCGTTGACCTCCAGGCGGTAGTCGCGCCACGTGCCCGAAGCCAGGTCCTCGCCCGACTGGTACCGGATATCGGCCGCGTAGTTCACCGGCTGTCCCGCGTCGGTGTAGGTGGGCTCGAAGTCGTCGACGCGCACACAGAACGGGTTCAGCTCCGTACCGTCCACCTGCAGGCCGGGGTTGAACGAGTCGTAGGCGAAGATCCCGGAGTTGCAGAATTCCTGACCGTCGGCGTGCACGATGACCTGGCCCTCGTAGGAGTACATCGCGCCGATGGCGAAAGCGACGATGATGCCCAGGATGCCGAAGTGGAACACCAGGTTGCCGGTCTCACGCAGGTAGCCGCGTTCGGCGCTGATCGTGCGCGCCCCGCCGGCCTCGGTGCGTTCGGTGACGCGCCAACCGCGCAGCCTGCGCCGCACCGACGCGATGACCGCATCGGGGTCGTCGTCGACCTCGGCCCGGGTGTGGTGCGGTAGCCGGGCCAGGTTCTTGGGGGTGAGCACCGGGCCCGACCGCATGGCCCGGATGTAGTCCCCCGTCCTGGGCACCAGGCACCCGACCAACGACACCATCAGCAGCAGGTAGATCGCCGAGAACCAGACACTGCTGTAGACGTCGAAGAACTGCAGGCGGTCGAGCAGCCGTCCCCACCAACCGTTCTCGGCGATGTACTCCTCGGTCTGCTGGGCGTTGAGGTCCCACTGCGGCAGCAGCGCTCCGGGCAGCGCGGCCAACGCGAGCAGGAACAGCAGCACCAGTGCGGTGCGCATGGACGTCAGCTTGCGCCACGTGTTGCGCAGGAACGCCAGCGCACGCCGTGTCGGTGTCTGCCGGTAAGCCGGCCGTGCCTCCTGCGGCGCGTCGTCGGTCACGGTCTGTCGGTCACTCATAGCGGCAACCTCATGTCCGAGATGACGGAGTTCCGCATCCACGCCATCAGGTCCGTCCACAGTCCAGTCACCAACAGCACGCCCACGACGAGCAGCAACACTCCGCCGAAGATCTGCACCCGGCGACTGTTACGGCGCAGCCACGTCGCCGCCCCGACCGCCCAACGGGCTCCCGCCGCGATGAGCAGGAACGGCAAGCCCAGGCCGAGGCAGTACATCAGCACCAGAAAGACTCCCCGCGCCCCCGTGCCACCGCTGGCCGCGGCGATCGCCAACACCCCGGACAGCGTCGGACCGATACACGGAGCCCAACCCAGGCCGAACACGGCACCGAGCACCGGCGCGCCCCACAACCCGGCCCGGGGCACGTGGTGGAGGCGAACGTCCTTCTGCAGCACGGGAATGAAGCCGAGGAAAACGAACGCCATCGCGATGACGATCACTCCGCCGATGCGTTGCAGGAGTTCCTCGTTGACGTACAGGACGTCGGCCAGCCACACCAGGCCGCCGACGCTGGCCGTGAACACCACGGTGAACCCGAGCACGAACAGCCCGGCCGCGCCGACGACCGCGAGCCGCCCCTTCTTGCGGCCCTCGTCCGGGCTCACCGCGGGGGCGTCGGCACCGACCAGCGCTGCGAGGTAGGCGAGGTAACCGGGAACCAGTGGCACCACACACGGGGAGGCGAACGAGATCGCACCCGCGAGCAGCGATAGCCCGACGGCGAGCAGCAGCGGCCCGGAGGCCGCCAGCTCGGATACCGCATTCACGGCGTTCAGCGTAGGGAATACGGTTCGCGTGAAGCCCACCGGCCTGGCAGGCGAGTGAGCTGGATGACCGGAATGCCCTGGATCAGGCCGCCTCCTCCGCCACCAACCGGTCGACCAAGGGCCGCAGATCCGAGGCGAGCAGTGCCCGCAGGAAAACGGCCGCGACCCGGCCCTGGCGGTCCACCACGATGGTGGACGGCACAGCGGTACGCGGATAGCCGGACAGGTTGACCAGCGACCGGCCCGAGGGATCGTAGATCGACGGATATGTCAGGCCCCGGTCCCGGACGAAGTCCTGTGGCGCGGACCGATCGTGCTCGCGCACGTCGATACCGAGCACCGCCACGCCGTCGTCCTTGGTCTCCTCGTACAGCTTCTGCAGCTCCGGCGCCTCGGCGCGGCACGGGCCGCACCACTGGCCCCAGAGATTGATGACCAGGACCTGGCCCTCGAAGTCGGAGGCGGCGATGCGTTTGTCCGGGTCGAACAGGTCCTCGCCGGCCAGTTCGGGCAGTTTCTGCCGCTGTTCGCCCTCGTAGTAGATGTCCACCTGCCCGTCGGGCGAGACGAAACTGAAGTCGTCCCCGCCGCCGGCGGAGCATCCGGTCACTGCCACGGTCACCGCCGCGAACACCGCGGCGAGCGTCTTTCTCCACCTGTTCGTCATGCGCCAGTCACCGTCGGATCGGTACTGCCGGCCGGCTCGCTGTAGACGATGTCGACCAGCTGCTCGTCGACGAAGACGAGGCTGGTGAGCGACGCCAGCGAGCACTGCCGCCGTCTCGGATCGTGCCACAGCCGCTTACCCTCCAGGTAGCGGCGCAGGGTCCAGATGGGCAACTGGTGCGACACGCACAGCGCCTCTCGTCCCTCGGCCGCGTTCCTGGCGGCGTGCACGGCACCCAACATCCGGTGGGCGATCTCCAGATACGGCTCCCCCCACGACGGACGTGCAGGGTTGCGCAGCTTCGGCCAGTGTTCCGGCCGACGCAGCGCACCGTCGCCCACGCTGACCTTCAACCCTTCGAAGAGGTTGTCCGCCTCGATGAGGCGCTCGTCGGTGGCCACGTCGAGCCGGTGCGCCGCCGCGACGGGAGCGGCCGTCTCCTGCGCCCGCTCCAACGGTGAGGCGACGACGTGCACCACCGCGTGTGACGACAAAGCCTCCGCCACGAGTTCCGCCTGCCGTCGTCCGCGCTCGGACAACCGGTAGCCGGGAAGCCGTCCGTAGAGCAAACCGTCCGGGTTGTACACCTCACCGTGGCGCAGTAGGTGGACGATCGTGCGTGTCCCGCAGGTCATGGCCGCTCCGCCGACGCTGCGGCCTGCGCGGCCTTCGGCAACGCGGCCTCGATGATCTCGAACGCGGCCTCGTCCATCGCGGCGTTGACGAACCAAGCCTCAAACGCGCTCGGCGGCGGGTACACACCGGCCTCCAGCAGCGCGTGGAAGAACGGCTTGAAACGCCAGGTCTCCGACGCGGCGGCAGCGGCGTAGTCGTGCACGGGCCGGTCGGTGAAGTACACGCTGAGCAGGTTGCCGGCGTACGACACCGTGTGCTCGACCCCCGCGGCGGCCAACGCCTGGCTGAGCAGCCCGCCGAGCCGCTCGGCGTTGGCGTCGAGGGCCCGGTAGACGGCGTCGTCGGCCAGTCGCAACGTGGTCAGTCCGGCGGCCACGGCGACGGGGTTCCCGGACAGCGTGCCCGCCTGGTACACCGGCCCGGACGGGGCCAGCCGCGCCATCACGTCGGCCCGGCCTCCGAACGCGGCGGCGGGCAGCCCACCGGACATCACCTTGCCGAAGGTGTAGAGGTCACCGGCCACGCCTTCACGGCCGTACCAGCCCGCGGCCGAGACACGGAAGCCGGTCATGACCTCGTCCATGATCAGCAGAGCGCCGTGCTCGTGCGCGATGTCACGCAGGGCGGCGTTGAATCCCTCACGCGGCGCGACGGCACCCATGTTGCCCGGCGCCGCTTCGGTGATCACCGCCGCGATCGAGTCGGGGTTCTCGGCGAACGCGGCGCGCACGGCCTCGACGTCGTTGTACGGCAGCACCAGCGTGTCGGCGGCCTGGGCACCCGTGACACCGGGGGACGTCGGCAGGCCCAACGTGGCCACACCGGAACCCGCCTGCGCCAGGAGCGCGTCCACGTGTCCGTGGTAGCAGCCGGCGAACTTGATGATCTTGCTGCGACCGGTGAAGCCGCGGGCCAGCCGGATGGCGCTCATCGTGGCCTCCGTGCCGGAGTTCACCAGCCGCACCCGCTCCACGGGTTCCACCCGCCGGATGATCTCCTCGGCGAGTTCGACCTCACCGGTGGTCGGAGTACCGAACGACAATCCCGACAACGCGGCCTCGCGCGTGGCGTTCACCACCTCGGGGTGCGCGTGGCCCAGGATCATCGGCCCCCACGAGGACACCAGGTCGACGTAGCGGTTGCCGTCGGCGTCCCACAGGTAGGCGCCCTCGCCGCGCACCATGAACCGTGGGGTACCACCCACCGCCGCAAACGCCCGCACCGGCGAGTTCACTCCGCCCGGAGTGGCGGCTGTAGCCCGCTCGAACCAGGACTTGGACTGCTCGACTGCTCCACTCACATCTGCCAGTCTCCCAAAGACGCCTCATCGCGCATCGGCTGGCCGGTCCGGGCGAGACGAACGTCGCCTTCTCCACCGCCGTGTACGCACGCCGAGCACGGCCTGTCGCGCCGCGTCCACCACCAGCAACGCGGCGACCGCGACACACGCGAACGCCAAGCCGACCCAGTCGCCCTCGTACACGCGCGACACCAGCTCGGCGCCGTCGTCGGTGCGGATCGTCATCGTGCTCACGGCATCGCCCCAGAACCACGTGGCCGCCCAGCCCGCCACCACCGCGAGCACCGACTCCACGGCCGACACCACCAGGCGCCACGGCTGGTGCAGACGGTCCTGGGAGTTCCGCGGCGAAGACGGCGAAGACGGGGAGGAAGAGCTGGAAGAGGCGACGTCGGTCACGGCGGGCAGTTTCTCATGCCCGGTCCCGCAGCACGGAGCGCAACGCCTCGCGCAGTGCGTCGCCGTCACGTGCCCACGCGAGCACCACCGTGTCGTCGTCCAACCGCAACGGCACCTCGGCGAACTTCCGCGGCACACTCAGGCCACCGCCGAGAACACGGGTACCCGGCGGAGCCTCGACATCGTCCACCGCGGCGATGCGGTCGATCGCCAACCGTTCACCGCCCTGCCACAACTCGGTGTCGGTGACCCGTGCGGACAGGAACCGACGCCGCGCGTACACCCATAAAGCGGTGAGCGCGAACAGGCCGACGCCGACCGACAGCCACAGCATCGCGTTCACCCGCCCGCCGGCGAGCGACTCGCCCACATACCCGACGAGCGCGAACAGCGGCCCCCACGTCAGCGCCCAACCACTCGCGCCCCGCTCGTGGTAGCGATCGCGGTGTTCGACGCCGTCCGAGTGGTTGTCCGAGTCGTTCAGCGCCGCATCCCTTCCGGTCCTCTCGGGCCGGGGAAATAGTGGGCGACGCTCGGCAGGTAGAGCAGTACCGTGCCCACCAACGCCAGCAGGGACGCGATCAACATCGGCAGACTGGTCGGGAACAGCAGCAGCTGCAACAGCACGATGACCGCGGTCAGCACGGTGAGGACCGTGCGCGCCGACCGCGTCCCCTCCCGGGCCTTCCACGCAAACAGCGCGAACAACACCGCCAACGCCAAAGCACCGACGAACAGCGTCCACAGCAGTGTCGTGACACCCGTTCGGATCTCGTCCTCGCTGAGTTCATCGGTGGTGTTGAGGTCGATCAACGTCTCGGCGACGAGTTCCTGCTGCGTCAACGTGAGGCCGAACGTGACCGCGAGGACCAGCCCGGCGAGGACGTAGAGCACGAACGACACCGTCACCGGTGTCGGTGGCTTCACCTTCTCGCCATGCCGCCCCGGAGGGCTGGGTTCGGGAGGTAGCCCCTTCGCCCGCCGCTCCTCGTCCGACTCGCGAGGCTCGGGCGCGTCGCCCGAATCGCCTGAATCACTCACACTTCGACTCTAGTCCAGCCAAGCCGCCGCTTCAGCCGCCCAATACGTCAGGATCAGATCGGCACCGGCCCTGCGGATCGAGGTGAGGACCTCCAGGATCGTGCGTTCGCGGTCGATCCACCCGTTGGCCGCGGCGCCCTCGATCATCGAGTACTCACCCGAGATGTTGTACGCCGCCACCGGTACCGGTGACGCCTCCGCCGCCGCCTTCACGATGTCGAGGTAGGCCAGCGCGGGCTTCACCATCACGGCGTCCGCACCCTCCGCGATGTCCAGCTCGATCTCCCGCAACGCCTCCCTGGCGTTGCCGGGGTCCTGCTGGTAGGTGTTTCGGTCGCCGGTGAGCTGCGAGTCCACGGCCTCACGGAACGGCCCGTAGAAGGCGCTGGCGTACTTCGCCGAGTACGCGAGGATCCCGGTCTCGGCGTAATCGGCGTCGTCGAGTGCCCTGCGGATGACGCCGACCTGACCGTCCATCATGCCGCTGGGGCCGAGCATGTGCGCCCCGGCCTCGGCCTGGGCCAGCGCCATCTCGGCGTAACGGTCCAACGTGGCGTCGTTGTCCACCGTTCCCGACGCGTCGAGCACGCCACAGTGGCCGTGGTCGGTGAATTCGTCGAGACAGGTGTCGGCCATCAACACCGTGTCGTCACCGAGATCGGACCGCAGATCCCGCAGAGCGACGTTGAGGATTCCGTCGACATCGGTGGCCGCGCTCCCCACGGCGTCACGCGTGGCGGGAACGCCGAACAGCATCAGCCCGCCGACACCGGCCTCCACCGCCTCGGCGGCGGCCCGGCGCAGCGTGTCCCGAGTGTGTTGGACGACCCCGGGCATACTCCCGATGGGACGCGGCTCCTGCGCGCCCTCGGCGACGAACAGGGGCAGGATCAACTGACGTGGGCGCAACGTGGTCTCACTCACCAACCGCCGCATGGCGGCAGTGGTGCGCAACCGACGAGGACGATGTTCCGGAAACACCCTCCCGAGCCTAGTACGTGCAAAAGGCCGTCCTCACCGCCCGGCAAGCGGTGAGGACGGCCTTCTCGAAACGACCGCGATTTCTTCGGTGTCTTTAGGAGGAACGACGGGTGCGCTTGGCCTTGCGCGGCGGCGGCAGAGCGCCCTCGGCGCGCAGCTTGGCGGCGTGCTCGGCCAGGGCGTCCACCAGCATCACGGCGTTCGGCTGCTCCGGCCGCACGTCCACCCGAAGACCGAACTCGGTGGCCGTCTCGGCCGTCTTCGGCCCGATGCAGGCCACGAGCGTGCGCGCGTGCGGCTTACCCGCGATACCCACCAGGTTGCGCACCGTCGACGACGACGTGAAGCACACCGCGTCGAACCCACCCGTCTTGATCATCTCGCGGGTCTCGGCGGGCGGCGGAGCGGCACGCACCGTGCGGTACGCCGTCACGTCGTCGACCTCCCAGCCACGCTCCTGCAAGCCCGCCGACAGGATCTCGGTGGCGATGTCGGCCCTCGGCAGCAGCACGCGGTTCACCGGGTCCAGCACGTCGTCGTAGGGCGGGAACTCCTCCAGCAGCCCCTCACTCGACTGCTCACCCTTCGGTACCAGCTCCGGGATGATGCCGAACGAACGCACCTTGTCGGCCGTCGCCTCACCCACGCAGGCGATCTTCACGCCGGAGAACGCCCTGGCGTCGAGGCCGAACTCGTTGAACTTCTCCCACACCGCGCGCACGGCGTTGGCGGAGGTGAAGACGAGCCACTGGTAACGGCCGTCCACCAGGCCCTTCACGGAGCGCTCCATCTGCGCCGGGCTACGCGGCGGCTCCACCGAGATCGTGGGGACCTCGTGCGGGGTCGCGCCGTGGCTGAGGATCCGCTCGGCCATGTCGCCCGCCTGCTCCTTGGTGCGCGGGACGAGGACCTTCCAGCCGTACAGCGCGCGCGACTCCCACCACGACAGCTTCTGCCTGTTGCTCACGGGCTCGCCGATGGTCACCACCAGCGGACCGACGAGCTCACCCGCGTCGGTGGCGAGCGAGGCGAGCGTGGAGTCCAGCGTGCGCTGGGTGTTGATGGTGCCGTTCGAGGTCACCGCGACGGGAGTCTGGGCGGACATGCCGTGCTCCACCAGCGCCGAAGCCGCCTCCGCGAGGTGGCTCGACGTCGCGTGCAACACGATCGCGCCGGGCGTGGCGGCCAGCCCGGCCCAGTCCACCTCACCGGCACGCAGATCCACCTCGGTGTGCACGCCGCCGAGCGCGATACCCGCGTACGCGGGCGTGGCCGTGCCCGAGGGCACACCGGGAACCACGTCGAACACCGCGTTGGTGCGGGAAACCGCCTGCACCTCGGCGATGACGGCCTGCTGGGTCAGCGGGTCACCGGCGGTCAACCTCAACACGAGCCTGCCCGCCTTGGCCTCCGCGGCCAGGTCCTTGGCAACGTCACCGGGCTCGCCGACGGCGGGACGGACCTCGGCCTCGGCGCCTGCGTAGGCGAGCACACCTGCGGGCACATCGGGGTCGGTGACCACGAGGTCGGCCTTGGCGAGCAGGTCCCGGGCACGGACCGTCAACAGCCCGGCGTCTCCGGGGCCCGAGCCCACGAAAGCAACACGCCCCGTGGTTTTGCGTGCGCGGGTCATTACGTCGTCTCTCCTCGTCGTCGGCCGTTCGTCACGGCCAAACGTTCTTGTTCGCGATTACCGGGATATCAGCGCGACAGGGCGCCGGCACCGAGGTCGAGCAGCTCGGAAGCCACCGTGCGGCCGAGCCTGTCGGCTTCGTGCTTGTCGGCGACCGCCGACGCCTTGAGGATCTGCACGGAGTCACCCTCCGTGGCGGTGGCGGCGACGCCCCGCAGCGAGAGGCGTTCGACTACGCCCCCTTCGCTGTTCAGATCCTCGACGACCTCGGCGAGTGCGCCTACGGGTGCGCTGCAGCCGGCTTGCAGTGTCGCGAGCACAGCCCGCTCGGCCGCAACGGCCACCCGTGTCGCTTCATCATCCACAATGGACCGAAGCAGGTGTTCGGTGTCCACGTCGTCGACGCGGGTCTCGACAGCCAACGCACCCTGCGCGGGTGCGGGCAGAATCTGAATCGGATCGATGACCTCGGTGACCAGGTCGAGCTTGCCCACTCGGGTCAGTCCCGCCTTGGCGACCACGATGGCGTCGAGCTCACCCGAGGTCACCTTGCTGATCCGGGTGTCGATGTTGCCCCGGATCGGCACGACCTCCAGCCCCAGTCCGAGCGCCCGGAGCTGTGTCATCCGGCGCGGCGACCCGGTGCCCACCTTCGCACCGGTCGGCAACTCACTCAGGGTGAGCCCGTCCCGGGCGATGAGCACGTCCCGCGGGTCCTCCCGCTTCGACACCGCGGCCAGCACGATGCCGGGCTCCGGGGCGGTGGGCAAGTCCTTGTAGGAGTGCACGGCGACGTCGACCTCCTTGGCCAACAGCGCTTCGCGCACCGCCGAGGTGAACACCCCGACGCCGATCTCGGCGATCGGTGCCGACGAGCGGTCACCCGGCGTCGAGATGGGGACGAGCTCGACCTTCTGCCCCGCCTCCTCCAATATCTTGCCGATCGTGCCGGTCTGGGCCATCGCGAGGTTGCTGGCACGCGTGCCGATCCGGATGGTCCTGCTACTGGGACTAGTCACTGTGGTCACCGTCGATCTGTTCGTGTTTGGGAGCCGCCGAGGGACTCGACACCGCTGTGGGCGCCTGCGGATCCAGTCCGAACAGTTCCCTCAGGGCGTTCGCGTAGTCGGTGTCCGACTTCTCGGCGGCGAGTTGCTTGACCCGCACGGTCGGTGCGTGCAGTAGTTTGTCCACGACGCGCCGCACCGTGCGGCCCAGCTCGTCGCGGACGTCGGCGTCGAGGTCCGGCAGCCGCCTGTCGAGGCGGAGCAGCTCGGCGTCGACCACTTCGGCGGCCCGTTTACGCAACGCCGTCACGGTCGGTGTGACAGCGGCACTGCGCTGGCCCGCCAGGTATGCGCGCACTTCGTCGAGGATGATGCCGGAGGCCTTGGCGAGCTGCTTGTCCGTGGTGGCGGTACCGGCCTCGGCCATGCGCCGCCGCACGGTCTCCAGGTCCACCAACGTGACGCCGGGCACGGCGCCGACCTCGTGTTCGACGTCTCTCGGCAGCCCGAGGTCACAGATCACCACGGGCCGATCGGCGCGGGAGGCGACGTGGTCGGTGCCGAGCACGGCGGTCTTGGCTCCCGTGCAGACGACCACGACGTCGGCGCGCGCCACCTCGTCGGTCAGCTCGGCCAGCGGCACGGCCTTCGCGGCCACGCCCTGCTCACTGAGCGAGGAGGCCAGCCGGACGGCCCTCTCACGCGTGCGGTTGATGACGGCGATCTCGGCGACACCGCCCTTACGCAGCTGTGACACCGCCAACGCGCCCATCGAACCCGCGCCGACGACGAGTGCCCGCCGTCCGGCCAGGTCCCCGGCCTCGGCCAACGCCTCGGACACCACCGACGCGCCGAGGCGGTCCAGACCGGTCTCGGTGTGCACGCGCTTGCCCACCCGCAGCGTCGTCTGGATCAGCTCGTGCAGCGTGCGGCCGACGGTGCCCATCTCGCGCGCCGTCGCGTACGAGGCGCGCACCTGGCCGAGGATCTGCGTCTCACCGACGACCATCGAGTCCAACCCGGCGGCCACGGAGAACACGTGCTCCACCGCGGCCCCCGCGTAATGGACGTAGAAGTGGTCGTACAACTCCGACGTCTCCATGCCCGCCTGCCGGGCGAGGACGTCGGCGATACTCGCGAGCCCACCGTGGAACGTCTCGACGACGGCGTAGACCTCGATGCGGTTGCACGTCGACAGCAGCATGACCTCGGACACGTCGTCCGCCTGCTGAAGTTCGTGCAGAACCTTGCCCACCTCGGCGGCGGGCACGGCGACCCGCTCCAGCGTGGCGAGATCAGCGGTGCGGTGGGACAAACCGATAGCCAAGACGCTCATCAGGACATCACCGCACCCTTCGCGCTACCGTCCGCGCCGTCCTCCACACTGTCGTCGGCCTCCCGGCCACCCACCTCGCCGCCCGCCTTGCGGGCCACGTGGAAGGACAAGATCTGTAACTCCACAGCCAGGTCGACCTTTCGCACCTCGACATGTTCGGGCACCTGCAACACCACAGGAGCGAAGTTCAGGATGCTCTGGACACCGCCGTCCACGAGCCGGTCACACACCGACTGCGCCGCAGCCGGTGGCGTCGCGATCACCCCTATAGAGATGTCCCGTTCGACACACACGGCGGGAATGTCGTCCAGGTGCGACACCGGTATCCCGCCCACCGGCACCCCGATCAGATCGGGGTCGACGTCGAACAGGGCCTCGACAGGGAATCCACGCCCGGGGAAACCACCGTAGTTCGCCAACGCATGTCCCAGGTTACCGATTCCCACGACGGCTACCTTGTGCTTACGCGTCAGCCCCAATGTGCGTTCGATCTGCCCGATCAGCACTTCGACCTCGTAACCGACACCCCTGGTGCCGTACGAACCGAGGTGCGACAGGTCCTTACGCAACTTGGCGGAATTCACACCGGCCGCGGCCGACAGCTCCTCACTGGACACCGTGGTCGAGCCCTGTTCCGCCATCTCGGACAACACCCGCAGGTAAACGGCGAGCCTGGCGACGGTCGCCTCGGGGACGGCCCGAGCGGTGTTCTGCCCCGCCGAGCCGGCCGCACCTCCGCCACCGTCGGCGTCGGCCCCCACGACCGGCAGCTGATCGGTCGGCGCGTTGTCGACGTCGGGGGCCCTTTTGGCCGCCGGTGCGGACCCATTGCGTCGGCCCCGCTGTGCCACCACGCTGGACTCCCGTCACCAAATAGAGAAATCACCCTTGACCGAGCGGGCACGAGTAGTGTTCGATACGCGGGCACCGCGCGGTGATGAGACCACGGTAGCCACTTGTGAACGTAGGCACAAAACCCCTGGTGAACACGTTGACGCAGGCCACATCGCGTGGTAACGGCGCGACCTCACCGCTCGGTGACCGAATCCCGGCCCGGCCTTTTCGATCAAGCTTCCAACGCCGCACGTAGGCGCTGCTCGTCGACCGACCAGTAACCGTGTTCGTCACCGTCCACGAGGATCACGGGCACGCGATCACCGTATTCGGCACGCCACTCCGGGTCGGTGTCCACGTCGGCGGTCGACCACCGCACCCCGAGCTCCCCGCAGATGCGCTCGACGTCCTGCTCGGCGCGCTCGCACGTGGGGCAGCCGCTACGGGTCATCACGACAACGGTGTGGCCGCCAGGTCCGGCGTCCTGCGACGAAGACTCAGGCATGTTCTCCATCCTCGCCCAGGCCGTCACCACCACGCAGACCGGCCCTGTGCAACTTGCCCATGGACTTGCCCATGGTCGAGTGCGGCAACTCGTCGGCGAACTCCACGATCCGCGGCACTTTGTACCCGGCGAGACGGTTCGCGCAGTGGTCGATCACCTGCTGCTCGGACAGCCCCACACCCGGGGCGGGGACCACCACGGCCTTCACCGCCTCCCCACTGCGTTGGTCCAGCACCCCGACCACCGCGGCCTCGGCCACCTGCGGCAACTCCCCGATCACGTCCTCCACCTCACGCGGGTAGACGTTGAACCCGTTGACGATCACCAGGTCGCTCGCGCGGTCCACCAGGTGCAGGTCACCGTCGACGTCGAGATAGCCGATGTCCTCGGTGCGGAACCAGCCGTCCTCGTCGGGACCGTGCGCGCCGTCCGGCCAGTAGCCGGAGAACAGGTTCGCCCCCCGCACAGCCACGAGCCCGGTGCCGTCGGCATCGTCGAACGTGTCATCGGGCTCGTCCGGGTCGACCGGGGCCGGCCCGGGGCGACCGTCGTCGTCCACCAGCCGCACCTCCACACCGGGCAACGGGCGCCCCACCGAACCGGGCTTGGCGTACCCGGTGACCAGTGTCGACGTCACCACCGGCGCCGCCTCGGTGAAACCGTAGCCCTCGTACACCGGCATGCCGGTGGCCGCGCGGACGTCGGCCAACACCTTCGGCCGCAACGGCGCCGCACCCGACACCAGCAACCGCGCGGTCGACAGGCACTCGCCGAGCTCGTCCGCGGGTCGCGCCGCCATCTCGACGTACATGGTCGGAACCCCGAGCACGACCGTGACCCGGTGATGCAGACAGTCGGACAGGGCACTGCGCACCTCGAACCGCGGCGCGAGCACGGCCGTGGCCCCCGCGGCAGTGACCGTGAGCAGGCCCGGACCGAGTCCGTAGACGTGGTGGAACGGCACCGCGAGGAACACGCGGTCACCCGGCTCGGCCGGGGACGGAGTCACCGAACGCAGCTGCTCGACGTTGGCGAGCAGGGCCCTGTGCGACAACATCACGCCCCGCGCGGGACCTGTGGTGCCGGAGGTGTACAGCAGCGCGGCGATGTCCTCCCCGCCCCGGGCACTCGCGTCGAACCCGTCGGTGTCCGCGAGTCCCCGTTCGTCGAGCACGGGCTCGACCACCGCGAGATCGGCGTCGGAGAACCCGCCGGAAGGCTTGTCTGCCAACAGCACCCAGGCACCGCTGTCGTCGAGCAACGGCAGCGACGCCGAGGCGGGTTCGTGCGGATTCAGCGGCACCGCGATGCCACCCGCACGCAGCACGGCGAAGAACGACACGGCGAACGCCGCGGACGTCGGAAAACGCACCGCGACCCTGTCGCCGAGCTCGACCCCGGCCCCCCGGAGTCCGCGCGCGGTGGCCGTGACCGCACGGTCCACTTCACGCCAGGTGAGTGTGGCGCCGGTCGCTGTATCGATCAATGCGAGATTGTCCGCCCGAGTACGCGCCGCAGCGGCGACGAGGCCCGCGACATTGCCGCTCCCACCTGTCACAACCTGCCCCTTCCACTTCCCCACGGTGCCGCCGCTGATCCACCGACACCCGCGCCCGAGACCGCGATGTCTCCGATTCGCAACCAGCACACCACTACCTACTTCGCGGTAACAACACGTATGCTCCATCGGGCGACGTAGTGGCGATGATCACGCAAAGCCGGGAAAGGGCCCGGAGGAGGTGCGACACGTGAGCA